>DUJC01000150.1:2199-6686 GCA_013330015.1 Candidatus Poseidoniaceae archaeon
CCACCGTCAGGCGATGGACAAACCATGTCAGGGTGTGATGCCATCAAAGGCACACCTGCATGAAGGTAGAGGCTTGCTTTCTCGAGGCGTTCATACGTTGTTTCAGTATCGTATCCAAGAACAACGTATTGAGGGTCTTTGGAACGCGTTGAAATCCCCTCAGCTTCGAGCATCTCACACATTCCTTGGGTTCCAACACAGTAGGCTTCTGTGACGTTGTTCCGCTTCAGCCACGCAATGCAATCATGGGTCGAGAGCAAGACATCATCCGATGTTGCTGGAATCCCCATTTTCTCTAACTTCTTGACGTATTGATCAACACTCCGAGAAGAGTTGTTGGAAAGGAAAAACCGCTTCACACCTTGGTCATCGCAGCGATTTAGAAAATCGAGTGCGCCAGGAATTAATTGGCCACCGAGATAAATTGTTCCATCAAGGTCGAGAAAAACCGCTTTGATACCTTCAAGTGCAGTCCCCATGATGCCACCTTAGAACATCAAGGTCTTGAACATGAACCATGGAGAATGCAAGTTTTCTTGCGCTTCTTTGCTAGCGATCATCTCGGTCATCATCTCTTGAAGTTTCGGCTTTCGGCCCGCTTTTCCTACAAACCAGTTGAGCAACCATGATTTTCGACTTAACGATTGCATGCGATAACTGTTCTTCAATTCAGCACCGAGGGTCGACCAAACCTCATCTTGATACTCTTCTGGAGAACGGCCTTCAACAATGTGCCGTGCAGCGATTTCGCCAGTAACAAGCGCATTGCCAACCCCTTCTCCAGAGAATGGATCGATAAGACTCGCCGCATCTCCAACAAGCCAAGCACCGTTCATTGCCATTCTTCGAGGTTGCATCTTCTGCTTCTTTCGCGGAGACCCGAAAGGAAGCTGCCATCCTCTGGAACTACCTCTCACCATCGTTGCATTTTCAAAACGATCTTTGAACTGGGGATGATTAGCGATAATATCTTGTTGAAGCGCTCTCAATTTCTTTGACTGTTTGTCCATCAAATGCATAACCATTCCACAGCCAACATTCACCCGTCCTTCACCAATGGGGAAGATCCAAAAATAACCAGGAATAATTGTATCAACGAAGTGAATTTCAATATCGCCAATGTTCCCCTCGCATCCTTTGACGCCGTCCCAATATTCGCGATATCCTCCGCAATAGTGTTTTTTGTCGACCATTGTTTCTTGATAGGTATCGACCACGAGTGAGGTTGCTACGGGGCAGAGGTACCCGCCAGCGCCAACGATTGCGGGAGCATGGAATTCCATCACATCGCCTTTCCTACCACCAATCATCAATCGCACACCTGTTGCTTTTCGGTTGGATCCAGAACCTTCACCGGGGTCATTGCCATTGTTGTAAAGCACTTCCTTAACGGAAGCACCTTGCACGACAGATCCGCCCTTTTCTCGAACTAATTCTTGAACACGGTCGAATAATAAATGGTCAAATTGTTGGCGGGGTAGTGCATAACCAGCTTCGAGCCGAGCCACATCCTCTTCTGGGAGTGGAACGCGAACTTGGTTGCCATTTGGACTGGAAAAGAGAATGCCATTCACTCTGAAATGAGGCGTTGCTTCAAGTGTTTCTTTGACACCGAGGGTCTTGACATGGGACAGCGATTTCCCCCCTACGGCGTCACCACAAATTTTGTCGCGTGGCCAAACGCCCTTTTCGATGAGGAGGACTTTCTTGTCAGCCATGGCAAGATAGCCTGCTGCGGAGCAACCACCAGGCCCTCCTCCCACCACAATGGCATCAAATGTTGAGCCAGAGGCTGGGACTTCACCAGTCTCAATGGGTTCTTCCCAAGACGCCATATATTGGCCATTTCACGGCACTCTTTGAGGCTTCTTGAACGACCATCATCACTATGCACTAAGAACCAAAGTGGTGAAACATGGAGACTTCAATGCGCCGCAAAGCGACATTGGGGCTTTTTGCCGTAACACTTGCATGGGGTGCGACCTTCATTTGGATGAAACAGGCCATGAATGCCATCCAACCAGAAATCGAGGCATATGGTCGAACCCCCGTTGTTGCAACGCTCGTTGGTGGACGATTTCTAATCGCCTTCATTGCTCTGTTTTTGATTTCAAAAGAGGCCCGTTCAGCACTTAGCGATCAACAATTATGGAAAGGAGGAGCAATTCTTGGCGGCATCTTGCTTGTTGGTTTCATCACTCAGATGATTGGTCTCGATTCAATCACACCATCGACATCAGCGTTCTTGACCTCGCTCTATGTCGTGTTTACTGCGTTGATCACAACGACACTAACTGGACAAAAAGTGACTCGAACCATGATTCTCGGTGTTGCCCTTGCAACATTTGGAGCAGGTTTCATCGAAGGGCCACCTCACCTGTCGTGGGGCGCAGGAGAAGTCCTCACCGTCTTTTGTGCCTTTTTCTTCGCTCTGCACATCCTCTACACACAGAAAATAACCGAAGAAATGAGCCCAATTGGCGTAACGAGTACCTCCTTTCTCATCGTTGTTATCGGAAGCCTCGTGGTTGCGATTCTCACAGCAGGAACCTCAACAACCGATGCATTACTGCTTGTCACGAACAATGGTGTCATCCTCCCATTGCTCTGTTTAGGCCTGTTTGGATCGTTGTTCGCTCTGTTGTTGTTGAATCTGCTTCAACGCTTCCTCCACCCTGTCCAAGCAGCCATTATCTATGCTCTCGAACCGGTCTGGGCGACCATCTTTGCCTTAGGTTTGGGCATGACCAGTTGGACGGGCTGGATTGCGGTTGGCGGTGGGGCTTTGCTCATCGGAAATCTCATGGTTGAACTACGCGAGAATCCAAACGAACAAGCTCCAAAATCCGTTGTTATATTTGATCCTGAGGAAGAATAAGCCATCGAAAAGTAGCACATCGTTCAAATCCTGTCTGACATGAGGAAATATTGGGCGAGACCATGCCAGAAGACAACAATCACCGCGATGCGACCAAAAACGTGCACGCAGGAACCAATCATGTTGGAGATTCTGTGAACACACCGATTTTCCTTTCATCGACCTACAAACTCACGGAAGAACGCTATGCTGGCTGGGCTGCAGGAGCCCAACATACACTTCTCTACTCACGACTTTCCTCTGTTAATTCCGATGCAGTCGCCCAGAAAATTTGCGCAATGGAGGGCGGAGAAGATGCTGAAACGTTTGCAAGCGGTATGGCAGCTATTTCGACAACCATGTTGATGCTCCTCAATCAAGGCGACCACATCGTCGCATCTGCCGATGTTTATGGGGGAACCTATGGTCTGATGACAGAAGAATTGCCAAGACTTGGTATTGAGACAACCATGGCCGATATTCGTGATCCTTCTTCGTACGAGGCAGCTATTCAAGACAATACGAAGATTATGTATATCGAAACCATCACCAATCCAAACCTCAAGGTTTGCGATATTCCAGCGATGGTTGAGGTTGCAAAACGACACAATTTGCTGGTTATCGTTGACAACACATTCGCTTCACCCTGGGGTTGTCAGCCTTTGAGCATGGGCGCTGATTTGGTCATCCATTCCACAACGAAATACCTTGGCGGCCATTCCGATCTTCTTGGAGGAGCAGTCGTTGGATCAAAGGAGTTGATTTCAAAGATTTTCATGGGCCGTGTTCATTTTGGAGGGGCTCCAGATCCGCACAATTGCTACCTCCTTGAACGAGGTATGCGCACCCTTCATGCACGCATGCCAATCCTCACATTAAATTCTGCAGAACTTGCACGCCGACTCCAAGATCACCCGAGCGTGGTCCGTGTTCAGCATGTTACCTTGCCCTCACATCCTGATTACGAGGTGGCGCAACGCGTTGTACCAAAGGGATGCGGCATGCTCGGAATTGTGGTCGAAGGCGGTGATGAAGGTGCTATGGAATTTATGTCCAAACTCAACCTGTTTTACGAAGCCACCTCGCTGGGCGGAGTCGAATCCCTGATCGAAGTACCTGCAACATCAAGCCATATGGCCATGCCAGTCGACGTTCGTATTGCTGCAGGAATTGAACCTGGCTATGTGCGTATGAGCATTGGAATTGAAGACGTTGAAGACTTATGGGAAGACTTGAATCAGGCACTCTCTTGAGCAGGTAACGACTCTTGCTGTCCTGTTGACGTATGGAGGACTCTTAGGGCTTCCACAAATTTTTCCTGATCAATATCGTCAGAATCGAGAAGACCTTGTCCTGCCACAAGCAATGCTTTCGTTGCTTCCATCCAAGCGCCACCACGATCTCGAGCGAGCGATTCGAAATGCCATTCTTGTCCGGTTGAGCGTTCAGCAGCACGCAACCATGCCCAACCTGCAGCAGCGCCATCGATATCGTCATGGCGTGATGTGGCCTTTCGCTCAGCGATTCCCGGACCTTCCAAAAGACCAGTGAGAATCAAATCATGAATCGCACCAACAGGTCCTGGAAGTTCGCCAATTCTGTAAGGGAACTTTGCTTTCTGCTGTGCTTT
>DUJC01000150.1:7080-7474 GCA_013330015.1 Candidatus Poseidoniaceae archaeon
TGCTCCCAAATGATTTCGGCTTCATCACCATCAATTCCAATGGACGTGAGCCCTGCTAGGCCAAAATCTTCCCACAGGGCATGAACTGCATCGGTGAGACTTGCACCTTCCATGACTTCGACGATACTTCCTTCACGCTCTTGTCGTCCACCTCTTGCATCGATTCGAATTCCTTCTTCTGTTTGTTCCATGGCCTCAAGGAACACACCTGCTGCAAGCAGTTTCTCATCCTGTGAGCCCTGCATGTCCTCCAAAGATGCTAAAATCTGTTCAACGGAATCACCTTTGCTCCATGAAGAGCCAATAAGCAAACCGAAATCGAGTGAATCAAGAACTGCACGTTCACAAGCGCGTGTGAGATTGCCTTCTGGAACAGTCAAACCATGCCAACCAG
>DUJC01000181.1:0-742 GCA_013330015.1 Candidatus Poseidoniaceae archaeon
CGATGATGATTGGATTGGCCGCAGCAGGATGGGTCTCATCACGCCGAGATTGACCAACAGACTCAAACGCAGTTGCTAAGCACGTAGAGTTGAGGGGCATGTTTCGAGGTACTGTAGACCGTACAAGCCACGAGGGTGGTTTACTCCTCACCTTCAGTGGCTCTTCACCAGCTCTTGGCTCCATCATCGTCCGAGAAGAAGATGGGCACTACATCGGAAAGGTCGACGCAGTTCTTGGTTCGACCGAAGCACCTCTTGCACACGTTGCGCATCTTGATCGTAAGCAAGAAAACGATGCATTCATCGGTGCTACCGTAACAATTCGAGCCAAGAAAGAGCGTGAAGAACGTCCACGTCGGGAGCAGCGCAGCGAACGACCTCAACGTCGTGACGACCGCTCCTATGATCGCCGGGACAATCGTAGAAGGAATGACGAGCAAAAAGACGACTGGGTTTGTGCTGCTTGCAACAATGTCAATTTCTCTTGGAGAACGGAATGCAACAGTTGTGGCAAAGCCAAGGAAGGGAATGTCAAAGCCTACAAATCCTCCTTCAGAGACAACAATCGCTCAAACAATCGTCGAGACCGACCTCAACAGGAACGTCATGGACGCAACGATTGGGAATGCCCCTCATGTGGCAACATTAACTTCTCATTCCGTACTGAATGCAACAGTTGTGGTAAGCCAAAGCCCGGGGGTAATGGAAGATCTCGTGGAGGCTTTTCAGACCGTGGTCAACG
>DUJC01000181.1:1113-10930 GCA_013330015.1 Candidatus Poseidoniaceae archaeon
CGACGGGGCGGAGGTCGCGATGGAGGCCGTGGATTCGGTGGAGGCCGTGGGAGAGATTCAGACCGACGTGGCGGAAGGCGCGACGGTAGCCGTGGTTTTGGTGGCAACAGAGACAGTCGTGATGATCGACGTGACTCTGAACGAGGTCGTCCAAGCCGTGATCGCAACGACGAGCGTCCAAATGAGCGCTATCGAAAAGCCCGAGGAAAACGGCCAGGCCATGCACACAACCGAGGACCTCAACCCATTCGCCCTCGACGCTATCAAGGCAAGGATCGAGACGACTGAGGTGAACGGACGTGACAGCAGAAGCCCATTATTTGGATGCGCTTGAAGCACTTGATGCTGAAAACCGTGACGAAGCGCTCCAGCATGCTCGAAAGGCGGTCAAACTTGACCCCGAACATGCTGATGCTTGGAGAGTCATTTCTGATGCCAGTCTTCCAGGATCTCGATTGCAACCAAGCTTGAAGCAAGCAGCGTCTTCGCTCTCTGCTGCAAAAAAAGTGGTCGCTCTCCAACCAGATGATCTAGCCATGTGGGTTCGAGGAGGACGATTGCTTTCCGATGAACTTGGTTTGTACATGGATGCGCTTCAATGGTGGCAAGATGCACGTCATCATGCACCAGAAGAGGTCACACCGATTGTTGAGCAAGCAGCTATTCTTGCAGATATGGGACTCTACAGCGAAGCAAGCGATAGGTTGCAGTCGATTTTTGATGAAAACATGGATCTTGCTACGACGCAGTATGCACGCGTTGCCCGGTTGCATCAAATGTGTCAATTGGCCAGTGAACAGCCGTCTTCAGAGCATTTCAAACCGTGGGAAAAGCATCACGATGGCTGGGAAGCCATCAAGATGCGAATGAACAAACCACCGATTAGTGAATCGAAAATCTTCCTTCTCATCACAACACCGATTCTCATGCTGGAAGTCATTATGGCACCACAGTTTTTCGGCTCAGGGTTCGGAGGTTTCTGTCTTACATCCTTACTCATCCTTACAACAGTCATCTTCGGAATGCGAATCTCGAGGCGATGGTTCCAGCGACTCAACCGACCTGCTTTCAATCTGTTACGAGCTATGGACTTCGAAACTGCAACAGGCTATGTGGTTGTACCTGAAGAGATCCGAATTTCAAAACTGTTCATGTTCATTCTCAGCCGAAGACCTCCTGCATTCCAAGATCGAATGCTGAAAATTGTTGAGGCGAAGGAGACCTTCAAGGGGGATTGGAAGCCGAAGTTGCCTGATTTCTCTTCACATATCTCTGATGAGGCCCCCTTCTGGGACGAAGGGCAGGATGATGAACTCACCTCATTCGAAGAGGAATGATGTTCTTCGGACACTCATCATCAAAGCGCGGCTTGGAATGCATCGATGACGTCGTGTTTGAGTTGTTCCCACGGGAAAGTTGCTCCTTTAGGTTGGCGACCAAAATGACCGCCAGCTGCAGTTACACTGTAAATCGGAGTAGATAGTCCAAGGTCGCGGATGATATGACCTGGTTTGAAGGAAAAATGGGCATCAACGAGATCAGCGATTGCCTCGTCTGAGATTTTACCACTGCCAAATGTGTCAACACGAATGCTTACTGGGTCAGCGACACCAATTGCGTAAGCAAGTTGGATTTCGCACTCTTTCGATAGACCCGCAGCAACAACGTGTTTGGCAGCCCAACGTGCAGCATAAGCAGCGGAACGATCGACCTTCGTAGGGTCTTTACCAGAAAATGCACCACCACCATGCCGTCCACGTCCACCATAGGTATCGACAATGATTTTTCGCCCAGTTAAGCCTGCATCTGCGTATGGACCACCTGGGTCAGCGAATCGACCTGTCGAATTCACATGAATAATCGTCTTTCCTTCAATGATGAGCGAAGAAGGAACAACAGGTTTGATGATGTGTTGAATTACTTGTTCACGAATCCACGCTTGCTCCGCTTCTTCGGTTCCATATTCTGCAATCATATCCTTGTGCTGAACGGCAATAACGATGTTATCAGCATACAAAGGTTGGCCGTCTCCACCATGCATCAAGGTAACCTGAGATTTTGCATCTGGACGAGCCCACGGGAGAGTACCATCGAGACCTGCCTTGCTGACTTTTCGGGTGAGTGCTTGCGAGAGAGCGATTGCCAATGGCATCCAGCGTCCTTCGTGTTCTGGGTAGGATTCTGTCTCATCGCATGCATACCCAAACATAAGCCCTTGATCACCAGCTCCCTGCTCGTCAATCGATTGTACAACACCGCGATTGATGTGTGCGGATTGGTTTGTGATTAATTCTGTGACTTCACACAAGTCTTCTGATGTTGCATCCATACCGATACCATGAGACGTGTATCCAATCTGGGCAGCGGTTTTTCGAGCGATGGCGATATAATCGGGAGCGTCGACGCCGGATGCTAGTCTCACTTCACCTGCAAGCACAATGTGTGAGCGATCTTCTCGGCCTTTGACCAGAGTTTCAACAGCAACTTTCGCTTTGGGGTCAAGGGTGAGGCACGCATCCACAATAGCGTCGGATATAGCATCGCACAGCTTGTCAGGATGGCCTGCAGCCACGGACTCTGAAGTGAATAACCAGTTTTGGGTCATGAACGGCGCCTCTTCCCTCCGCTATTCAAGACTTGCTGTGCATGGTTTGAACAGTAAGGCTGCGCTTTCAACCGCTAAAAGAAGCAGATTACTTCTTTCGTTGGTTGAGTAAAGGTTTGGATTTTCACGTTGATGGAGTTTCAGGTTCCAATGGTGTAATCATCCAAATACGCCACTTGTGCTTCGGTCAGATTGTCAATTTTGAAACCAAGCGTATCGAGTTTTGTTGTAGCGAGTTCTTCGTCTTGCTCTCTCGTGATGTCGTAGACATTCGCACCCATTGAGCTTCCATCCTTTGCAAGTCGGCAGAGGGAAAGGAATTGGTTCGCAAAGGACATATCCATTACTTCAGATGGGTGGCCCTCAGCGGCAGCGAGATTGACCAAACGGCCACGTGCAAGTAGGAAGATTCGACGTCCATCTGGCATTAGGAACTCTTCGTTGTCTTGGCGTATGGTGCGAACCGAATCGGCCTGTGCTTCCAAATCTGTGATTTTAATTTCACAATCATAATGCCCGGTGTTGCAAACTATTGCACCGTCCTTCATGGCTGCAAAATGGCGTGCAACAATGATGTCTTCCATACCGGTTGCAGTACAGAAGATGTCGCCCAAAGCAGCCGCTTCATCCATCGGCATTACACGATATCCGTCCATAACAGCCCGAAGTGCAGCTAATGGATCAACTTCGGTAATGATGACATTCGCTCCGAGTCCTTGAGCACGCATCGCCACACCTTTTCCACAGTGTCCGTAACCAGCGACAACCATGGTTTTGCCAGCAATGAGAACGGACGTTGCTCGCAAGATACCGTCCATGGTTGATTGACCAGTACCGTAGACATTGTCGAAATCCCACTTTGTAATAGCATCATTGACGGCTATGACTGGGTATTTGAGGTCCCCTGCAGATGCCATGGCCCGGAGTCGATGAACACCCGTTGTTGTCTCTTCAGTTCCTCCGATAACACCATCTGCATATTCAGAGCGATCTCCATGGACACGAACGATCAAATCGGCTCCATCATCCAGCGTCAGTGTTGGTTTGAATTCGAGCGTTTTGTCAATGCACCAATAGAAGTCTTCGACGCTTTGTCCATGCCATGCATAAACGGAATATCCTTCACGAGCTAGCCATGCAGCGACATCGTCCTGGGTCGAAAGCGGGTTGCAGCCAGACCAGGAGAGTTCGGCGCCTGCGGCAGCGATGGTCTCAATGAGTACAGCAGTCTCTTTGGTTACGTGCAGGCAACCAGCAACACGCATACCAGCAAGTGGTTTTGTACGTTCTGCTTCCTCCTTGAGTGCTGCGAGGACCGGCATTCTTGACCGAGCCCAATCCACTCTCATTGATCCTTCTTCTGCGAGTTTTATGTCTCTGACAGCATAGCCGTCACCCGTATCCAAACCTTCCATGCTTCTGCCGAGTACTCTGGGTTTTTTAACCCATCTTTACGGCCTGAAAAGGTAGAAGCGGCTACTGCTGTTGCTGCTGGGCTTGTGCAGCGTACTGCTGTGCGTATTGCGCAGCTGTCGCTTCGTCGTAACCTTGAGCAACGAATTGCTGGAAGTATTGGTTGTAGTATTGTGTATACAAATCGTTGCTTGCAGCTGCAGGTACGGCCGCGGCTGGTGCTGCGGCTTGACCAACATACTGAGCAGCATAGGCCCTTGCCGTCTCTTCAGGATAGCCTTGAGCAATCAATTGCTGGACGTATTGTTCTGTCATATCCATCTCTTGTCCATAGCCCGCAGCAGCGGCACTGAGGTTGTCGACCTTGTCACCACTTCCGCCACGGAGGAAGAGAGCAGAAACTAGTAGAAGAACAAGAACAGTCGCAATGATAGCGATGATGAGCATCATGCTACTTTCTTCTGCATCCTCGCCACCTTGATTATCCGTGGTAGGCTCAGACCAAGTTTCAGTCTCTGGATCGTATTCCCACTCACCGATCCAATCACACTTAGAGGTGGTTGAATTCCATGCAAATTCTCCGCCGGCAGCGAGAGCGCTCTCGTTTGCGAGTATACCTCGACATTGCTTGAGATTGATGAGAACCATCTTGGTCAAATCATCGGACCATCGCTCGTCATCGCCTTCGTAGACTCGAACCCAGATTTCAACAACTTCACTCGTGTTGCTGTAGAACTCGTCGATGTTCAATGTAAGTTCAAACGTATCCGAGTCAGCAAGAGCATCACTTCGGTCAAACTTGCTGTCTGTAATGAGGTTGTACTTCTCAATCGCAGATGCAGAGAAGTCCTCTCGCGAGAAGGCTGCTTCGACGTATACCTCACCAGTTTCAGACCCTGATAGGATGGTTCCGGTGATGGTGTATGTTGATTCGCTTACACCAACCGATGTGTTCTCAAAGTCGTTGTATTGAACGACTGGGATTTCATCTCCGTATCCTTCTGGTACGACGACGAAGTACATTCGGAACTTGTCCGAGAACTTACCAGATGCATCGTAGACACGAAGTTCCATACGAATCTGAGACTCAGCTGTTCCTGAATCGTCCACAGTCACGTTCTGGAACTTGTACGAGAAGAGACCGTTGCTTGCAGCGGATTCTTCGAACGTGTGTCCTTCCAAGTTGAACGAAGTGTCACCGTATGGAGCATCGAAGAAGACCTTCCACTCGTAGGTAACAATTCCGTTGCTTCCATCGATCGCATCGGCATCGAACGATTCGCTCGCATCGAAGTGGACAACAAGTTCACCGGCTTCAGAGAGAATCACACGGTTGACGTCCCATTCTGTGCTGGAAACTGTCTTGGTTCCGATGTACTCGATGTTGTCTGCATACTCGTCACGCATGTCGATGCTCATGTTTGCTTCGGGTGCGAATGCGTCAGCGAGGACGTCATTGGTTTCGACATCGACGGTGATGATTCGAGCGTGACCTGCTTCATCGTGCAGGAGCAGAGTAACGGTCCATGTGGCGCCTTGGAGACATCCTGTAGCGGACGACAAGTCCGTCTTACAGAAGGTCGCAGATGGAGAGGCTTCCGAGATGTGGTCGGTTCCGCTGGCCATGGTTTGACCCAACCAGTCGGTCGGACCGTCAAGAATCCAGTCTGCTGTGAGTGTAGCCGTAGTTGCAGTCGTGTAACCGAAATTAACAGTTGCATCGCTCTTCATGTAGTGTGTAGCATATCCACCGGTCGATGGGTCGATACCTGGCATGTCTCCATCGATGGTTAGACCAAGATCTTGGCCCATTGCACCGAATCCTTCTGGATATGGTGTGACCTCGTAGGCCAACATGTTTCCGAGTAGCGGGAAGGTCGTACTGTCAGCACGAGAGGAATAGGTCGCTACGTCGATGGTTGATACGATCATTCCACCTTGGTAGTAACTGCATGTTCCCATGATGACGTCCTTGCTGTTGGCACTGGTTCGCAGCAGGCTCTGGAAGAAGCCGCCATCCTCCATGTATCCGTTACAGACACCAGGAACGTTCTGCGTACTCACAGAGTTTGTGTTGAGAACGGCTGTTGCAACAGTTCCATCACCCTCGAAGCCTTGGAAGGCGGTCGTGGACACATCGTCCATGATCGGGTGGAATGGGTCCGCAATGTCGAGGCCTGTGTAGAGAATCTTGGTCTCAGGTGTGTTTCGGCTTTGGACATCCATACCAAACGGCAGACGTCCATTCAATCCAACATCAAGACCGTAGATTTGGCTTCCTTGAGGACCAAGGTGAGCCTGAACAGTACCTCCAGCGGACATGAACGATTCGAGCGTCTGTCGGTTCGCAGTCGATCCAAGCTTCTGGTAGTAACCACGGCCACCGCTTTCAACATCCTTCGCAGCGATGTCTTCTTGCCATGGCAGGAGAATCTTGTCGTAGTGCGTCATCCACCCAGAGTCAAGGTAGGTGGTCCAATCGTTGATGCCGAATTGTGTGTAGGTCATGCCCAAGAGTTGAAGATCCTGCTTGATGGTTGAGGTTCGTGCAGTTGAATCGCCAAGGATAGCAACATCGATTTGGTCAGCAAAGGTTGCATGGAAGTAACGAACGTTACCGCTTGGGTTTCCGTTGGCAAGTTCAGCGTGGAAGCTGATGTTGTAGGTGTGACCATCCATCCAACCGTTGTAAGCAGGGAATGTCAAGTCAATACGCTCGTTGGAAGCAAGTGTTGTGGTTGTTGAAGAAGAAGATGCCTGATGAACTTGTGATCCATCGGTCTCGTCATAAACGGTCATGTAGAACATGTAATCGCCAGCCAATACACCGTTGGTTGCTTTGAGATCCCAGTTGTGCGTCAAACTTCCGTCGATTGGAAGGACACATGCGGAAACGCCATCATCTAAGCATGCAAGTGTGCTTGGCTTGCCGAGAGTGATATCAACGGATTCAACATTGAAGATTACTTGTTCGATGTTGTTTGCGTTGCTGATTTCATTGTCGTTGAACCATGGCTTACCCACGGTAGTGTTGTCGAAGATTGTCTCAGCACGAATCATGTAGACGCCTGAGAAGAACTCATGGTTGGCAACGGTGGTGGTTGCAACGTCTTCAGCATCGACATTTGTTCGAGAGACGGTATATGATGCCTCCTCGAAGAAGGTGAATTCCTGCAACGTGATGTTGTTGAAGGCTACACCCTTGAAACCGTCATTGATACCGTTACGGCCGTCAGCGTCACTTTGGAACTCAAAGTTGAGGTCAATAATCGAGCCTGCAAGAGAGATGCACTCACGGGACCACTGCAAACTATCTGCAGCAGTGTTGTTAAGGACGTACAAATGGGTCAAATCGATGCTTCGACTGAGAACAAGGTCATCTGAGTTGAAGAAAACATTGTAGTTGCCACCAGAACCATCCGTACTTGCTGAGTCGCCGATGAAGGAGATTTCTGCTTGGTTGATCGACTCGCTGGCGTTTGTGAAACCATCGTTGTTGTCATCGTTTCTACAAGTTCCATCCTCATCATAGTCGTTCCACTGACCAAGGAGAGCAGCGGAGTATGTGTCGCCACCCTTTGTGTAGTCGACATTGATGGAGGCATAGTCGTTAACGTCGACGATTGAGGTCCCATCGACATCGATACCATAGAATGTATCTGCATAATACTCGAAATTCAAGGAAACGAAGTCTCCAGACATACTTGTCAAATCGATACCTGGTATGGTGAGTGTCTCGTTTTGCCAATCCTCGCCATATCCTAGTGTTGCCGTGTCGCATGGGTGACCAAACCAATAGGCATTGTTGTTGAAGATGAGATCGTTGCAAGTAGCCTCGTTGTAAATCGCACCTTGTGGGTTGCCATCATCGCTGTAAACATATCCGTCGGCACCGCCCTCGAAGGATTCCTTACAGATGACTGCAGGCGCACTGCAAAGAACATCAGACGGCGTTGCGGAGAAGACCGTTGCTTCAATATCGAAATCGACCAGGGTGTTGCCCCAGTTGTTCGTAACAACATCGATGTCAAACATTCCTTCTGCATAGAGACCTCCAGGGTTGAAGTAATCAATACCTTCGACAGTTGGATCGTAAAGATTGAATGGTTGGATGTAGCCAATTATGTCGTCGTTGACGGATTGTTCGTCCCACGCATGGTTGCTCAGCGTTGCTGAAATTCGATAGATTGTGTCATTCAGCAAATTTGCAGAGATGGAGGCGGTTTCTTCTTCACCAGGTCCGAGATTGACAAGGTTAAGGTTGCTTTGAAGGGTTTGCGGGTTTGGAAGGTAAGCCGTGTTTTGCTTGTAAATGGTTACGTTGTCGATTGCATATCCGTCACGCCCAGACCATTGCGACTCATTGTCATCAGCAATTGATCCTTCAAATCCTGTGCGGAGTCGGAATCGAATGTCGACAACCTCTCCAGCCCAAGGAGATAGGTCGAACTCACCTACGCCTTCTTCAGTGAAGTTGCTCCATCCGTAATACGTTCCAGATGAAGCAATGCCGTAGAAGAGAAGGTTTTCAGCTGCACCACCTGCATTGATGGTACGGAATCGATTAAGGTCGTAACCGCCCCACATGGACATGCCAGACAAACAGTCTCCCCCTACTTGGGCAGATGTTGGGCAAGCAATTGTGGACCATCCAGTCTCAGAGGATCCAACTTCAATCATTGCGATGTCGTCCCAAACATCACCAACAAGGAATTGGTCTGGTACACCATCTCCGTTTGTATCAACCGCTGATCCGAGTGCACCGAAACCAAGGTGGCGGAACAACTCAACGCTTAGGAAAGCACGGTCAGAGCCGGTGAGATCAACGTCCTCAAGTGTGAGAGCATCATCCCAATGACGACCGTATCCAGACCATTCGTCACCGCTGCTGTTGGTTTTGTATTCACCGGCCCACATAAAGTCCGTTGGGTTGAGATAATTAGCAGATACGTTTGGATCGTTGTTTCCATCTGTTGCTCCAACAGAGTGATTGGTTTCGAGAATCCAACTGGAAGATTGATCGGTGTACTCATTGAACGACCATGTACATCCGCCGTTGCAGCCTGTTGCGTCTGCAGGAGTATCAAAGTCGTGGCTGAAGACCGTGGCGTTGGATGAGTTTTGCTCGTCAACAACTTGGAGCACGACGTCGAGGGTTGCCGATTGTGTGAGTGTGTCCATTCCGGTGTTGGTGACGGTAACGTTGATGTTGCGAGTTCCTTCTCCGACTGCGCCGAAGTATCGATCGACTGGTGAAATATCGATACCTGTGACTCCGATGTCTTTGTTGTCCATTTCGACAACAGTAACGTAATCATACTGACCGTCCCATCCAAGGTTGTCAATCCAACTTCCGAAGTCGTACGATGTGTGGCCAACAACGATGTCAGGTGCGGAGGTTGATGCACCAGCAAGTTGTCCAACAACAGCGATGTTCGGTCGACGTCCTGCTTCGTAAGAGAGCGGTGTTACGTGACCACCCGACCCATCGGATAGAGTGACTTGAACGGTGGTAGGGAAGTTCAACCAGAAGGAGGAGGTCGAACCACCTGCTGAATCCGAGGTGTTTTGCTGATAAGCAACGGTTGGATTGACAAAGTCAGGCTCACCATCACCGTTGATATCTGCCACAGTCACGTCGTAGGAGATGTAAGGGCCGAAGTATGCAAGCGATGGCGTAGCCCATGTTCCAACAGCAGAAGACGTTGTGTATGTGATGTTTTCTAGATTGCCTTGTGTCATAGCGATGGTATCAATGGTACCGTCGCTGTCCATATCACCGATGTCAAAGGCACCGAA
>DUJC01000173.1 GCA_013330015.1 Candidatus Poseidoniaceae archaeon
AACCAAACGACTCCTACTCCTGTTCCCTACTCTTTGGAAGGGTTGCCTTCTGCTATTTTCGATGAAGCAGGTTCAAGCGGATTTTCGTTGATAGGTGGCCCTTGGCACGAGGGGGACAACTTGGAGACTTCGTTCATTCTTCGCAACCAAGGGGATGCTGAAGGGTCTGCAACCCTCGAGGTTGTGCATCAAGGTACAGAATACAACAGTGATTCAATCACGCTAGCAGCAGGTGCAGCTGGTGAACTTCAGCTCGATTTCGAAGACCTCTCAGCAGGCGATCATACCTACAACTGGAGCATCGTTTCAACCAACGGGATTGTGCTTGAGAATCTTGCCGGCTCAGTATCATTCACAGTGCTTGCATCTCAAGCGATGTTTGTCGAGGTCGATGTTGAACAGGCTTCTACTGGACTGGTTCTCAATTGGAATGCTTCTATCACCAACGGTGTGGATCGTGATGTCAAACTTCGGTATGGATACCGTCTCTCAGGGACGGATGTCTATCTCAATGAACAAATCGTAACGCTGGGTTCTGGTACACTCACTGGACAAACAACACTTGGCGATGTGCCCGGCGACACAGTCCTTGTTCGAATGGAGCCTGTAGGATGGGTTGCATCAACGAATAGTTACATTGCAACAGCAACATTCGAAACGATTGAAGCAAAATACTCTCTCACTATTGACCCCCTCACGTTGCCTCGTGAACCAATACAAGGTCAGCAGGTAACGGTGACGGTTATGCTGCAGAATACAGCATCAATTGAAGGCCCATCCGGCGTGTTGTATTTGACCGACAGTACCGGTCTTTTGCTTGGAGAGGTGTCAACCGACCCGCTGCGAGCGAGTTCCTCTCGCAACGTTGACTTTATCTTCACGACACCGTATGTTAACGAGATGTTGTTGACGGCAGAATGGCGCTACGATTCCTTTGTTGTCGATGATGAACAGAGCGTACTTGTCAACGAAGAGGTCGTTGAGGAAACATCAATGGACATACCATTCGTTGCTATTGGTGGTGGAATTGCTCTTGCGGCTTGTGTTATCTTCCTGCTTCATTTACGCCGAGGCACTGACAATGCCTCTTCGGCTGAAAAGAAGCCCGCAAAGAAGAAGCCTGCTCCAAAGCCAGAAAAGAAGAATGCTGAGCCTGTCGAACGCTCCTGTCCATCGTGCGACCGCACATTGCGCATCCCTGGCGATTATTCAGGAACGGTTCGCTGCCCTGATTGTTCAGAAAAATTCGAAGTTGAGGCTGAACCATCGATCGATTTAGACGAAGAGCTTGATTCGATTGACGACGAGGTGGTTGAGAAGAAACCCGTTGAGAAGAAAGTTGAGATTGCATGTCCTCAGTGTTCCTCGAAACTTCGTGTCCCTTCCTCATACAGGGGTTCGGTTCGTTGCCCTTCATGTTCCGAGGTTTTCTCAGCAGGCTGATATAGAGAAACGTTTGAATTATGATGCAACTACCATAGAGCATGCCGGGCCACTTTCAAGAGTTTGAAGACCAATATCTTGAGACGATGTACAAATTTTATGAAGAAAATGGTGAAAACTCAAATGTTAGGGTTCGAACTGGCGACCTGGCTGAAAGGCTCGATGTTTCTCCAGCATCTGCCACCGAAATGATTCAACGTCTTTCCTCAAAAGGGCTTATTGATTACGAGCGATATAAGGGTGCAAAATTAACCATCGAAGGATTGAAACACGGGCAGATGATTAAGCGACGACATAGACTTGCCGAGGTTCTACTTGAGAGGATTCCTTTCGAAGGAAACACACATGAGACAGCTTGTCGACTGGAACATGCAATCGATGATGATTTAGAAATTGCCCTAACTCTTCTCCTAGGTAACCCCCAAACCGCTCCTATCGATGGATCGCATGAAATGAGCAGAGAGATTCCCGACATAGGCGAGGGACTAAGCAAGCGCGTGGTTGAAAAGTTGAACAAACACAAATCCGTTTATGATTTGTCAACCAATGAAGCAGGCGAGATTGTTGGGTTGCTGATTACACAAGAATTGCGAGAACTGTTTCAGGGCAACTTGTCGATTGGTGCATCAGTTAAATCAAACGGTAATATGAGTTACGATTTCAACGGACAGACGGTGAGTCTCAAAGCAGATATTGCACGTTTAATCATCGTGGAAGTTTGATTGATTAAAAACGTACGATAATTTGCAGAAAAAAGCCGAATGCTTTTGAGTTGTGGCATTGACGTCGATGTGTGAGCGAGACGGCCGTCGAAGCATCGAGCGATGACATCGCTACCTCGTTGTTTGAGCGAGAGCGTGTCTTGCTCTCCATTGACAATCAATTGATTTCACTTGGTTTGCGCTTGACGCTCCTTCTTCCTGCCTTCGCATTGTTCATCCTTATTGGATCATGGGCATACGAAGGGACCGATCCAAACTGGTGGGAGTCGAGTATCGAACCTTCTCTCGGACAATCTTTCAGCTCGACTCTACTCTTGCTCGGGACAGTCGTTGGTATTGGTTGGTTGCTCGCTCTCGGTATTCACCGTTACAGAATTGCCCTTTCCTACTCCGCCTTTAGGCTCGAAGTAGAA
>DUJC01000113.1 GCA_013330015.1 Candidatus Poseidoniaceae archaeon
GTCGATCGTGGAAACCGCCACTTGCACCTCGACTTCCTGAATGGACGTCTGTTTGTAAGTATGTGAATTTCATGGCATCGCCAGCGTTTGCCACATCGTCTACAAAGAACCAGTGAGCGTTGCTTGTAACCCATGTCGCAGGATTGGCTGCTGTAGCAGGAGGTGCTGGATCGTAACCAACATTAGGGCCGTTGGCCAAAGCGTTGAGGTCTTGGAACTTCCAATAATATTCAACGTAATCACCTGCGCTCAAGTCAGCAGTGGATCCCTTGAAACGGCATTCACCGTCACCTGTAGAACAGCTTCCGATTGCGGTTGCCGCCACTGACGTCCATGTTGATGCGTTGTTAATTCGATACACCAACTTCACTCCGTTTGTTGAAGTGGTGTCGATTCCGGACAAATCGGTTAGGGTGGTAAAGAATGTGCGCTTTCCTTCGATGTATGTGGTCAGGTCTGAGTATGGAACATGGCTTGAAGCTGGTGGGTTTGGATCTGATCCACCAGAGTAAATTACTTCCACATAATTGGCCAGACTTCCGGATTGTTGGAATCTCATGTATTGATAGCCCGTGCTAGTTGAATGAGCGCCAAATCCGACGGTACCACCGTTCGTTTGAGCATTGATGACGTAGTTGTGAGCGCCAGTTGTTGCGGAACAAGCGGTACCTGAAGGGTTGTTGTTATCACAGAGTTCGACTGTTTTCCATCCCGAGGACCATGCAATATTACCGATGGAAGCTGAGTTTCCGATAGAGGAAATCAGTTTTCTATCGTTCAAAGAACTTTGGCTTCCAGTAATGATGTTTGCAGCGATTGATCCAGAACATGTAGCAGTACTAATCGAGGTCTGGTAGTTTGGTTGTGTACCGCATGCTTCGAGGATTTTCGCGCTGACAGTAGCTGAACCGCCGTATCTTGAGGTATAAACTCGCCAGTTGATTTCATCAACCGTAGCACCTTGAGGAAGGGCAGAACTGCTGCCGAAGGTGTACTTCATCCAAGGAACTTCTTGTGAGGTCATAGACCATGACGAGCGATAGAGATCGACGTAGTTGCTGTTGTAGCAGTTCGGATAGTACACACGACAGTATCCTGAACCTGCTTTGAAAAGTTTGACAGTAGGATCAACTGAGACTGGGAAAACTCGGTCCTCTGAGAGAAGCCAACTGGTTTCAACGGCTGTTGTTAGTACAATGGTTGGGCCATATACTTCAATGAAATATGTGCCGATGTATGGCTCTGAATCTGAACTATCGTATACTGTAGGCTCTGGGATGGTCGCCAATACTTCACCAGTTTCGATGTTGCGAATCTCGAGTTCACCTTGGGTGATGGTGATCTCTTCGCCGAGGGCAACGCCGTCGAGATACAAACCATATCCGATAGGCATAACCATTCCTTCAGTGAAACCGAAATATTCGTCATCGATTTCGAGAGTTGGACGCTCTTGGATGAGAAGATTTTGCTTGACCTGTGTGGTTTCAACAGCATAGTCAATTGCAAAGCCTTCTGCGAGAGGGTAGCGAATCATGTTCCCTCCGACTTCAACGTTACCGATGGCTGGAGGCGCATCGAAAACCATTGGAGTAGTACCTGTTGAATCGATGGTAATCAGCATAGGATTCAACCCAGTAACGATAGGATCAACAAACTGGTTTGCTTGGATTCCAAGTCCATGAGCGACTTCTGCACCAAAGGAAGTAACGAAAAGGTTCTCGTTGACTTCCCAACCTGTGGGTGTTGCCTTTATGTTAAGGTCAATTTCCTCGTAGGCACCACTGATATCGAGGTAGTGAATCGCTTCATCACTCGTGAGTTGAGCAATTCGACCGTCCTCGGTAAGGAATCCCTTCGAGTTCGTATCTCTCATACCCAGGAGTTCCTGTGAAGGATCGTACTCATAGGTTGTTTTTTCGAGGGCAGCTGGCATCTCGCCAAATACATCGCTCTGAACCGAGTATTCAGCGTTGATGGCACCATCGGTTGCTGTGTTATCCACCAGGCTTGTCATTGGCATCAATGCCATCAAAGCACAGAGAAGGATTGCAGTACCAATTCCACCCATTGCAGTTTTCGTTTTCTTATTCTTGTTTCCCAACATGTTCATTCACCCATACGGACTGTATGTAAGTACAACCACGTTCTCCGCCATTTATAGAAGTTCGGGTGCAAAATCTTTGAATTCTATTTTTCCTGACCTAAATGAATCGTTATACTGAGACGGATTTTTCTATCAAACTAGTACAAACAATTTGTAAAATGAACATTTATTTTAATTTCAAATTTTGAATAAACAATCAATACCTCTGATCAGGTGTAAACAATTTCTGCAGATTAAAATAAAAAAGGCCAGAGAGGGCACCTGAATGCCCTCTCTGGCGGCTTCTGTGCTGGAAAGCACAGATTACGACGGTCGAACCAAGTCTAGTGCTCAGTAATCCCAGTCTTTGTCTTCGCCGTCGCCTCCTCCGCGAGAGAGGATGAACGCACCGGCGATGAAAGCGATCACGACGACTCCACCGATAGCGCCCCATGTCCAGCCTGGCAATTCGCCACTGGATGTTTCGTCGCCATCTGTGTTATCATTATCGATTTCTCCACCTTCGTTTGCCTTGAAGAAGGCAGCGTCTGCACCAGCATCAGAGCTGGAACCTGCGGTTCCAGCGTTGCCCAGTGCATCAACAGGAACAACTGCAAAGTAAACTGTGTATTGTCCTGGAGAAGTACTCATCATGACATCTGCAGTCATGACATCTGCACTTCCAGTGTTCACACAGGTTGTTGGCATGTTCGCCGCATCAAATGCGTCACGATTTTTGTAGCAGACGTTCCAAGAAGCAACATCGTCCATAGATCCATCTGCGCTCCATGTCAGAGTCCACTTGTCACCTGCTTCTACGACACTGACGCCTGTGGCGGCGGCATTGTCAACCTGCTTGTCAGCAACAACTGTTCCTGTTCCGATTGGCGTACTGCAGAGACCATCGTTGTTGCACACTGCAACTTCAATGTCGTATGATACATCGTGGAGCGTGTTTGTACCGCTGTATGTGTAGGATGTCACGGTTCGGTCAAGATCGACTTCGAACACATCGCCGCTGTCTCCATGGGTGATGCTCACGGAAACCTTGTCTCCAGAGAGAGTGGTTCCTTCAAGACCCCAGTTCATGGTTATAGCACCTCCAGCAGCAGCTTCAGCGCTAAATCCACTGATGGATGCACTTGGTGGATCCTTTGCAAGAAGCGGGGCATCGATGAGCAAGAATTGACCGGATGGCATGACTCCACCGAACAGATTCGATGTTGACAGCACCAACTTCGTGGAGTCTTCTTCGCTGTTCGTAGCTCCCTCTGCGATGAGTTGAGTCAAAGCAGGATTGTCACAGCTGGTCGTATACCACAGAGAAGATGCGCCTAGAGATGAATCAAAGATGAATTCAATACTCTGATCAAGGACGTCAGTAGAACTGTATGTTGTTACTGGCTCGTAGTCAATCACAGCGATTGGGTTGTACGTTCCACTTAGGAGAACACCAAGCGAGGCATCCGGATCAGGAAGTTGAATTCCAGAACAGTCTTCATCGCTGTCGGCTAGGTTCGCAATGGTAAATGCAGACTTACTCCAATAGGTCAACGCATAGGTCATCGTAATTCCACTGTCGGTTGTTCCTACAGCAACCTGATTGTTCCAAATATCCACAATGATTGTTTCGCTTACTTGACCGCCGTGGGCGTCGGTGATGGTTACGGTCACAGGGAATTTGGTTACATAATCCTCAAGAACACGTGTTTGGCAGAGTTGGAATTCATCTCCTTGGCCACCACAACCAGCAAGAGGTGTTCCTGCAGCTCCACCTGTCCAAGAGTAGGTCAAGTCCGTTCCAAATTGGTCATCGGCGTCGAATGCAGAAGCCTCGAACTCAAGTAGACCCTCCATGCCAATCATAAGATCGCCCTGGGTTACAAGGTCGAGTGATCCAATGACGGGCAGGTTGTTTACTACCTCCATCTCATAGGAGACGATGTTGTTACTCATCTTTTGATCGACGGTTTTACCATCGAGACTCACGTTTGCCTCGATAGAGTAGGTTCCTACGTCAAATGTTACCAAGGTACACGCGTGCCCCTGTTCCATTGCCATTTGTCCTTGGCTTGGAGCTCCCAACTTTTGGTACTCGTACATTGGTTCAACGCCTTGCAAACATGAGTTCTCCAAAGCGGTGGTAACGACGTTTGTGTCAAGGTTGGTGATGGTGAATGTTACGTTCCAGTCGTACAGTTCAGTGATGTCTGAACCCCTGTGTTCGACATAGACATCAATGTAGGATGCGCCAACAGAAAGATCGCCGGGTTCACCTGCAATGAGGATCGAGGACGGAACGCCCCCGCCGTTTGAGTCGTAGCCTTGGTAAATCGTGAGCGTGTCAATTCGGATGTCATGGAATGTAGCAGTAGCGCCGTTGATTTCACCCACATTGTTGCTTGTAATATCATCTTGATCGAATGCCTCTTCGCAGAAATTATCGTACGTTTCGGTGGCTGTGGTCTGTTCGCCGTCTTCACCTGTCACGTTAAATTCATATGTTTCGATACACGATTCGTATTGTCCAAACAAAGAGTAGCCCGCAAGTGAAACTTCGACGCTGTAAATTGCATCTCCACCGCTTGTGTCAGGTGAAATGGAACCACTGTATGTGAATTCCCCGTTGTTAACATCGCTGGAGAAGACAGCACGTGGCTCGGAACGGTTGTCTGTAGGGTCGGTCTCATTTTGGAAGACCAGGACGTTTTGTTGCTGCCCAATGGTCACTGGATGCTTGAGTTCCCCTACAGTAGCACTGAGGAGGTCAAAACCATCCGAATCTTGTGCAGCGCTGACGTCGCCACGAATGTCAAGTAGCATGGTCAAATCTCGTGTAACGATTTCTGTGGAGCCTCCAAGGTTCACGGTAACAGTAAATCCGTGAGGGCCGTTCCCTGTGGCAACAACGTTACCGGAGTCCCATGCTATGTCGACTGAGATGTCGACGTAATCAACGACCTCAACATACACTTGTTGGACATCGTTTCCTGGGTCAACATCCTGATCTGAATAGGTCTCAATTTGGATGACGTAAATGCCAGCCTCTGGTGTCCAAACAACGTCCGAACCGAGGTATTGTAGAACGGTCTTACCGCCCTTGAAGACTGCACCAGCCGCCAGAGTTTGATCGTCGCACACGGATGTGTCGTCACAAATGACGTCTGGGTTGTCCCAGAGCAAGAGATTTCCGTTAGCATCTGAGGCAGGAGTAATTGGGTTTCCATCACCATCAGAAATCCAAACTTGTGCTTTGTAACCAAGCTCTGATATGTCTTGACTACCGGTGTTTTGGATGAAAACCTCGAAGGTCGTTGCTTGACCTACAAGAAGTTCATTGCGGCAATCTGGGCTACATTGCGTTTCTTTCGGCGAAGTGATTGCGATTAATTCAGCATCTGCTCCATTTCGAGCACCTGTTTCTTCAATCTCTTCATTGGTTTCAAGTTGAGTGATATCGATGTTAGCCATTAGACTGGCGACCATCAACAGCACGAGCATTATAGGGGTAATTTTCCTCATGTCATATCCTCCATATGGGCGGTGTCTCGCCCTAGACCAAACTACATATATATACTATGGGTGTGTTTTTTATTGAAAAATTATATTTAAATCAGGATGTTGAAAAAAAGATGCTGCGCCGTTGTGAACAGCTTAATCTGTTGAGCGCAAGGCCTCAGATGGTTGGATTTTCGAGACCGCCCTCACAGGGATTAATGTGGCCAAATAAACCAAGAAAGCACCTCCAAAGAACACCCAGAAAACGGTCGGCCAGGGCAAAGCAAGTTCAGCACCTTCGCTTTTCCAGATTGCTGAGTGGAGGCCAACATGAAACATCATACCTACGACAATGCCATTGATGATACCAAGTAACGAGACCCACCCTACCTCGATGAGATGGGCTCTGGCAACCATGGTGCGTGTAAATCCAAGAGCACGTAGCATACCAATGTGCTTCCTTCGTTCCGAAACAGAACGATAGGTCACGACTCCGATACCCGCTATACCAATAATCAATCCAATGGCGAGATAGCCCTCGAACAAGGCAAGAATCGAAAGCACCAACGCCTGAATCAAAGCAACATCCTCTGAAATGAGAGAGACATTTACTCCATCTTTTTCGAGATCTCGACTGAGATGTTGTGCTAATTCGGTTGCTGCTTCACGCTCAGAGGACGTTTTGCCCGCCGCTGAAAAGTATCGAACCCCATCTGCGTCAAAATCTTGCGAGGGTTGTGCACCTTCAGAAACGGAGACGTAGACCCTCGTCAAGGAGCCGCCGTATTGCTCGACAACAGGTTCTGAAGGCATCCAAATTCCAGCAGAGAACAGATACGATGATTGTTCTAGAATACCTCCGACCATAACCTCTCGTCGATGACTTGGTTGTTGTGGATCAACGATGGTGATGTTTTCACCGACCTTGAGTGCGAATATTCCGACGTTTGTCCCATCAAGCGATGATTCAAGTCCGAAAGAGGCATCAACAAAGACGACATTTCCTTGTTTTTGCATCGTCAACCAAGCTTCGTCCGATGATTGGCCCAGAGAAGGTTCCCAGAGGTGCAACGGCAATCCTCCGTGTTCAGAGAAATCAGTATCAACGCCGCGAAGAATGTACGGTGAACGCTCTCCATCATTATTTTCGATAAATGCTTGAGCACGGTAGACGCGACCTACTGCATCGATTTGATTGACATCTGTATCCTGCAAACCCCACTCTGACACGGGACTTTCAAGTTGCAATGGCCGGGAGCGTGCTGATGAAAGCATGATTTCAAACTCGCCCTCTGATTCCTCAACAAAATTGCTGGAATAATTTTCAAATTGAAGCGTGTATCC
>DUJC01000037.1:0-1235 GCA_013330015.1 Candidatus Poseidoniaceae archaeon
CATGTATCGGTACTCAATGGAAACAACCTGGTGGTCAACGTAGACACCACGCATGTAGTAGTAGTGGAACGCTGCAATACCAACGATCAATGCAGAGATTGTCATGGTTGTGCGGTGTTCTGCTCCAACGTTCGAGCGCTCACTCATGAAGAAAACGAACGCTGCACCCATCGAAATGTATCCGACGAAGAACAGGAAGAAGGTGACGAGTTGTAGCCCGTCATCGACTCCATCGTTCAACCAACAATCGGCTTGGTTTACAACTGTACCTGCAACTTCAATACATTCTGTAGCAGGGTTTGTGGTCGCAGCAGCCGCTGGTAGTGCAACGGCTGCAAGTGCAAACAGCATAACAGCGAGTACAGCGCTGTTTCGGCGGTTCAACTTCAGGCTTCGTAGTTTTGATGAGTTTTCATACTGCATGTTCATCAAACTGTAAGGATTTCTTCGCGAATATATACTTTCGTTTTCGCGTGTAACTTTACAAGGCGATTTTCTCACCCATCTGAACGGACCACAGCGCGGCATACTTACCACCTATAGCGAGCAAATCCTCATGTTTTCCATGTTCAATTACTTCTCCACTTTCTAACACCAAGATGGAATTTGAATGACGAACGGTCGATAGTCTATGGGCGACAATAATCGTCGTTCGGTCCTTACTGATTCGAGCGATACTTCGTTGCAATGCGGCTTCTGTTTCATTGTCAACTGCAGACGTAGCCTCATCGAGGATGAGTAACGGGGCATCTTTCAGTACTGCTCGTGCAATGGCAATACGCTGACGTTGACCGCCGGAGAGCCGATATCCACCTTCACCAACAAACGTGGCCCATTGATTGGGTAGCTCTTCGATGAAGTCAAACGCTTCAGCGGCGAGTGCTGCTTGCTTGACCTCATCATCGGTAGCATCGTTTCGACCATATCGAATGTTTTCAAGGATCGAGGTTGGAAAAAGTGTGACATGCTGCGAGACGAGAGCAATCGAATGACGCAACGATTCAAGAGTGTAATCCTTGATGTCCTCCCCTCCCCATGAGATGACTCCATCACTTGGTTCAACGAAACGTAAGAGGAATCGAGTAAGCGTGGTTTTCCCAGAACCGGTCGAGCCAACAACTCCAAGCGTAGCTCCAGCTTCTATTTCGACACTAAATTCATCGAAGAGGACTGAACGTTCAGGATAAGCAAAACCAACATTTTCGAAGCGGATTGGCGATTCTTTCGCCATTTCT
>DUJC01000037.1:1611-3926 GCA_013330015.1 Candidatus Poseidoniaceae archaeon
AGATCATTTTCGAGCAACGCATTCAATTGTCCTGCAGTTGCTCGAACATTGCGGTATCGGACTTCGAGCTTCTTCTGATACAGGAAGGAACCCCAGAGGATAACAGGAATTGGCAACACTGCAAATAGCGCAATTTCCCATGAGAGATACAAGAACACGGCACCAACAACAATTACAGTCGTCGTTACTTGCAAGAGATCATTTGCACCTTTATCGAGAAACCGTTCTAGTTGGTTGACATCATCGTTCATGATTGCAAGAAGATCGCCCTTTTGATGTTCATCGAACCACGTCATGGATTGGTTTTGGACGTGATCAAAGGTCGTAATTCGGAGATTGTGCTGTACTGTTTGAGCGAGATTACGCCACAAAACCGCATAGAAGTATTCGAACAATGATTCAAGACCCCATATGACAAATGTCGCTACAGCCAGGACAATGAGTTGATTCCAAGGGTCGATGATGCCCCACTGCGCCAATAGAGAATCCTCTTTTTGGACGACAACGTCAACAGCCACCCCGATGAGGAGAGGAGGGGCCAAATCCCATATTTTGTTGAGAATAGAACAAAGTATGGCGAGGCGAATCTTTGCTTTTGGAGCATCGGAACGTGAGAGGATGGTTCGCAAAGGCCTCTCAACATCAACCATGAGTGTGGCTTCTTCGATACGGTATGTGAATTCTTGCTCATGAATCATGAAATTCCTTAACAACTCTCTGCTACACACCCCCATCAACGGGTGGATGGAATGTGGATGCATGACGGGCCAATGCTCCCTCGAGGCGGGTCTCGAACGAAGCACATAACGCTCATCGATCCGGACAAACAATCTCCAGAAGTCGCAGCACAACGTGCGCTTGTAGCTGTTGAGTGTGGTACATCTGCTATTTTCGTGGGGGGGTCAACAGATACTGGTAGCAACATAGTTGATGCAACCTGCGCATCCATTCAGGAAGCCCTTGAACTTGCTATGTTTGCAGCCAGCCAACATCCTGATGCTGAGGAAGAGATGTGGAACATTCCAGTGATCTTATTCCCTGGCGGAGCACACGCTATGTCTGCAAAGGCAGACGGAATTTTGTTCATGATGTTGATGAACAGCACCTCGCGCCGCTTCCTGATAGAAGAGCAGCTTACTGGTGCCCCATACATTGCTCAAGCAGGTCTTCAAACCATTCCAACCGGATACATTGTTTGTTCTCCAGGAGGTGTAGTTGGTGAAGTCGGACAAGCGGATCTGGTTCACCCAGGCGACTCAAAACTTGTTTCAGCATATTGCCAAACAGCCGAAATGTATGGTTTCTCAACCGTGTATCTTGAGGCAGGTTCTGGCGCTTCATCACCAGTTTCTCTGGATCTCATCAAGACAGCAAAATCATCCATGCATTGCACACTTCTTGTTGGTGGAGGAATACGTACTCCAGAACAAATGAAAGCTGCTGCAGATGCAGGAGCAGACTACATTGTAACTGGAACAATTACTGAAGAATTCGATGACCTACAATTACTGAAACAGCGACTACAATCACTCATCAGTGTTCTCTGACTCATCTTCAAAGAGAACAGGATCTCCACTACCGCCAGGTGAAGGTGGGCGAACATCATCCACATCCATTCCTTGAGGTAGTTCAGATTCCTCAACATCCAAATCAACGGTTCCGCCTTCTGCAAGGTTCCGCATATCATCGGCATCAGGTGTTGAAAGTGTGCGCTCAACATCAGGACTATTCGCATACGCTTCTCGCTTAGCCTCTCTGGCATCATGGCCGCGTACCAAGGAGAGTGAATCAGCAAAGACACGTCCGACAACTTCTCGTGTTCGCTCACCGCGACGGACGCTGGTCACCTCTTGCATAGCAACAGCGTTCTGAGATTCCAATTCACGGATTTCAGCAACGCGGTCTGTGAGAGCCGCCTCAAGATCAGTAATGGTGAGTGACATCTGTTGGATACGTTCATCGCGCTCGAATACATCGGTGTGAAGACGTCGCTCACGTCGGCGCAGCGACTCATATTCTCGATTCCGCTCAAGGAGCCTTCGCTTCATTTCTTCAATTTGTTCCACTAAGTAGTCGTGCTCAGCAGAAACAGAGCGGGGACCTTGCATGACGCGTTCAAGTTGCTCTTCTAGATCAGCAAGACGCTTATCGCGGGCATCGAGAAGCCCACGCATACGGTCGGCAATATCACGCAAACGTTGACGCTCCTCTTCCAAAGCATTGTTAGCGGCAATTTCAGCATCGTATTGAGCAGATTTTTCCTCAAGTTGATGTTTCAAAGAGCGAACTTCATCCGCAGTAACCGAGGTAAGCCC
>DUJC01000037.1:4324-5664 GCA_013330015.1 Candidatus Poseidoniaceae archaeon
TCATCTTGCGAAATACTGAGCGCCCTCAATTGTTCGACTTCTTCATGGAGAGCGTCTTGTTGTTCCTTGGACAAAGACGAAGCCTGAGAAGCGAGCTCTTGTCGAGTATCATTCAACAATCGATCGAGGTGAACAATACGAGCTTCAGCCTCTTTCAACTGCTCTTCGGATTCGTGAAGGCGTTGAATTTCAGGGGCAACTTCGTCTTCGCGTTCAGCGAGGTCGAGTTCCAAAACTCGTAGCCTTTGCTTGATTGTGACAACCTCATCGTTACGTCGCCCAAGTTCATCCCAAGCGATCAAGACCTCTTCGACGAGTTGATCAATTGGGTAACTTTTCAACATCCCTTCAAGAGCAGCCCTGTCGTTTCCAGAACTGGTTGTTGAACCTTGAGAGGCATCTGGGTTCGGAGCGCCAAGCGTCATACAGGGAACTATCGAACCTCAACCACTCTTGAACCTTCCCTGTGAATCAGGCCATTAGGTGCCTGATTTTGGTGTTGCTTGAATTAACCAAATCAGTTGATGGAGGTGTACATGTCATCAGGCATTTCACCTGCGAGCATGAGTGCACCTTCAGCGACTTTCTCTAGTGGGTTTTCAACGCACCAAACGTTGACATCACCGATGTCAGAGATTTCTCGAGCAACTCGTTCCGCAAGTCCTTCGATGAGGGAACCTCCACCAGAGAGGATGATGTTGTTTCGCAGAACCGGTTGGTACTCAGGGTCTGCCTCAGCGACAATGCGCTTGATGGCGTTACCGACCTTAGGAATCAAGAGTTCACACGCCTCCTGAATGAGGTCGCCAATGTCTACATTCTGGCTCTTACCATCAACAGAGAGTGAAACTTCAACTGTTCGGACGTCGCCACCGACGTAAGAGGATTCTTCTTTCCACTTTCGGACCATGTCTTTGGTAATTTGCGCTCCAGTGAACTTCTTTGCGATGAGATTCTTTAGTTCAAGATCGAGCCAATCTCCAGCTTCTTGAATCGTTACTTGATCTTCATCGGTTGGGAATGTTCCGTGGATTCGAGCAATGTCGGTCGTACCTGCGCCGATATCGACGACAATGGACCCGCCGATTTCACCGATTGCAAAGGCTGTTGCAAAAGGCTCGGTAACGACCATGATAGCATTGACTTGACCACGTAGGGTTGCTACAAGGTTGCTCTTATCGGTAAATGAGACGTGACTTGGGGAGCAAATGACACCAAATACCTCATCAAATTCTTCCGGGTCGACAGTCTCGATAAGGTGAGATACGAATGCCTTTGCAGCAGCGAGGTTCGCTTCATCATCTTGAGCAACACCAGCTGCCATAGGGCGGTAGAGGTTG
>DUJC01000129.1 GCA_013330015.1 Candidatus Poseidoniaceae archaeon
GCAAACAACATACACTATGGTACCGAAATGCGAACGCTGACTCTTGGGCTTTCTGGTTCAGTCGAAGGAGGTGAATTTATGCTCCCTGTCGGAGCGACGGTTTCAGCTGCAGAAATTGGATTTGAAAATAACCATATTTATTCCACGACCGACGTTAACGAAGGATTCAGTTGGAAACTAATGTCAGGACTAGAAGAATTCGACCTCGGAGAAATTGGTAATATGAGTAGCGCAAGTCAAGAATCTTATCCGCAGGAGATGAATTTTACTTCGGCCCTGAACACCCTCATGCAAAGTAGCCTCACGCCAACAGCTCACATCGATGCCAATGGCAATGGATGGAAGAAATTCAGGTTTAACATAGAAAGCCTCAATGCAACGAGTGGTTCAACAATCGATCTTGTTGGACTTGATGTCGTATATGATGTGACCCATTACATTTCGGATGTGAATGATTTCGCATGGGAACTGGCACAAGGTGTCGCATTGTCTTCTGCGACCAGCGGTTTGGTGAATGTACCAATCGCTGTTCATGCAGAAAGCGGAGGTGGTCTCTCATTCTCAAGCCTCTCGGTCTTAACGACTCCTGGTTACACAACAACAGCTTCGCTTCTCAACAATGCTCCTGGCTTGTACCCAAACGGCGAAATTTATGAAATTACATCGACGCATACTGTCTCACCTCTGACTGGAGCGAGTTTCGAAGAAGCTTACGTTGTCTTTGAATCGCTGTCTGGAGACATTGAATTAACCTATTCAGATCTTGATGGATTTACGGTTGTGGAAAATCCAAACAATTACATTACGCTACAAGCCTCTTCTGTTGCCGACATTACGGATGGAAAAGAAATCACTTGGCGTTTTGTTGTCAACAGTGTTTGGGATGATACAGAACAAGTCCGAATCTTCGTAGGACAAACAGCATCCAATGGAGTAAATGGCCTCCCTGATTCAATCGTACTCGCACCAGTGGGTGGAAACGCAGTTGAAAACGATGTTGCAGTTACGACATTTTCTGTACTCAACGAGGAAGGTATCGTTCAAGACCTTGATGCAGGGAATGCCAATCGATACGTGCGAATGCTCGGAAGCGTTCGTCTTGAAGCATTGGATGTTGCTCCAAATCCTCTGAGTTACTACACAGTAGTCGAAGAACGAAGTATCAACAGCTCAGGCGAAACCCCTGTCTTTGAATGGACTGAAATCGCGAATCAAACTGGAACAATAGGCGGTAACTTCGATTGGACAATTGACCTTGGACCTGCCACTGCAGGAGAGCATTACTATCGATTTTTGTTAACTGGATATGAGGGTGGAGATACCGTTTGTCCAAGTTCGGAATACCGGCCAGATGATGCATGCGCAATTCCGTTTAATTTGACGATCGATCAGTTCTCCCCCGAACTAGTATCTGTCAAAGTATTGAACGGTCAAGTCGATCCGAACGTTGAATCCAACTGGAGAAGTTTGGTTGACGATACTTGGGTTATTCCATCCAACAATCAATATGTCAAAGTTGGAGTAACGGACTTACAGGATCTTCCAGCAACACTGGATCTCCACTACTGGGTTGAGTACCAGCACGACGCAAACAGTGATGGTATTGCTGATGAAAGCGAATATGCCGTGGTTGTTTTGACAGGTGATGGAGCCTATCCAACTGCAAATTACACTGGTAATTACAACGACTTGGCGAATCAAGAAAAAGACCCAGTTGGTCGTGTGAGTATGTTCCTAGAAGGCTATGATTTGGCAGGCAACTCAATCGAGGGGGGCTCTTATGGTATCTTCAATGACGAGGTGACATATGCATCGATGCCGTCGAAGTCACCCGAAATCCTCGAGTTCAACATCGAAAACTCCGCAGGTCGCCCACTCCTCAATTCGAACCACCCATCGTACGAAGGCGATTGGAACCAAACTATGTATGCTGGTAACGAATACCATCTCATCGTTCAAGCAGAAGACCGTAATGGTTGGAGAGACATCGATTACATTCAGGTCGATTTGACCAACGATCGAGATGATCTCACCCTTTACTACTTCCCACGAAACGAAACAGCATGGACCGATAGCCCGCACATTACCATCGTTCCTGAAGGAGTGGATTCGGATGGCCCTCAACTGCTACGAATGGACGGCGATTATCTCATCAATCCGTTCACGGATGAGTTCTATCTCGATCTTCCTATCCGAATCAATTGGGGTATAGTCGGATTGCAAAGTCTTGCATCCCCTGTCATTTCGATTGCTGACTTGGATGGAAACGATAAGCGCAAGATTGTCGGTTCAACTACGGAGATTACACAATGGTACTACTCTGATGGAATTCGGCTCGATGTCCGAACCGACGCCGTGAACGATTTGATGATTACGCCATACTTCACGGACGTAAGCGAACCGTTCACGTCCGATGTTCGAGAAGGATATGTCTATCCCGGAGACACAGTTGCGTTCGAAGGACAATTTGCGTACATTGACGGACTTCTCGACAGCGTCTACATCTTGCCTGAGACAGAGCTTACGTTGGAGGTTACTCGACTTGCTGCTGATCAAAGCACAGCAGGAGGAGTCCAATACTTCCCGTACGGTGCAGGTGGGGCTGATGGTACCAAGCAAGACGGTCAACCGACCTATCACTCGTTCAAGGGTGGTGCGTTCAACATTAACATTACTGCACCGATTTCAACCAACGAGTACACCTACCAATTCAGATTGATCAACCTACCTGATGGGGCTGTTGATATCACAGAAGCGTTCTGTGCATCGTCGACCTCATACGGTTGTGGCGAATTCGTCATCAAGGTTGATGCAAACGCTCCTTCTGTAAAATCCAATACTTGGACCGCCCGAGACGAAGCAGGTACGGTTCTCGAAGAATCTGTCTCAACGTCGAACTTCCGTTGCATCGACATCTCGCTGCAAATTGAAGAAAAAGAAGCGTTGTTCCAAGGCGATGTATCCGTTGCATGGAAGTTCTATGTTGATCCAACCAGCGATATAACGTGGCCGTTCTATGGACAAATCCATGGAATCGATCCACTCACAGCACCGCTTTCGTTGACACCTGTTGCAGGTGGATACGCTGCGAGTGCAGAATGTGTTGACCTCTGGCCATCCATTGACCAAGAATTGCCAACGCAAGAGCAAATCAACAACATCGAAGTTGTCTTCTGGATTGTTGGTGCCGATTCAGCAGGTTCTGCTGTTCTGGGTGGCGGTCCAACCGGTGATGGTTCCATTGCACCAATCTATTCTGGTGAGGCCCGATACAATTCGCTGTACAACTTCATCTACGAAGAGGCAAGTTACTCTGTCAAAGAGATTGACCTCCTGCCACGTTCACCAGAAGTTGGCGATTCAATGACGTTGACCATCGAAGTGGTCAACACTGGATCAAAGGCAGGCGAGGTTACCTTGCGAATTCAATCGGTCGTTGATGGTGGAATACCGGTGACTGAGAAGACGGTAACATCCCCGCTCATCGAAATTGATGGTGAGGTCGAT
>DUJC01000038.1:0-1447 GCA_013330015.1 Candidatus Poseidoniaceae archaeon
TTACTCGACTTTGCTGAGTTTAGCACTTCCCATTATCCGTGGCTTGGAGTCGAGTTGAGCGATGAGGACATCTGGAGCATCATCAATTCGTTGCAAGAGTGGAGTCTCCCATCGAACCATGCACGTTTCGCCATCAACCGATTCGACCCGACCTACATTGAATTGCAGATCGATGGACGCGTGGACAACATCTCCGACAGCAAGTTGCTTCTTCTGAAACGGTGAGACTCTCAGTTGCATGGAAGAGACGGAATGATTCTCCAAAGAAAGTGGGCGGAACGTGTTGGTTTTCTTATCATCGATTTCCGGATGGACGATGAGACATGTTCCGGAGAGGCTCTCTTCCTTGGCATTTCGAAGAGCGATACCGACTCGGTCGCCAGCACCTGCTCGCTCAACATCATCGTCCATGACCTGAAGGGACTTCACAGAACCTGTGCCTCCGTGCGGTAGCATGGTCACTTCATCATGGACATTGATGACACCGGATTGGACGTATCCAATGGCGACCAAACCAATGCCTTTGACGTTGAAATGTTGATCGATTGGAACGACCAGAGGTTGCTCTTCGATGGATGCCAAGAGGTCCGAAACCGCGTCCATGATTCCAAAGAATGCACTGCGCAGTTCGATACCATCGGCTTTCTTGAACGTCCAACTAGACAAACCAGCTTGCTTGAACAGAGCTTTGACCATGTCCTCATCGATCCATTCCCCTTGAGGCGGGGCCAAGACAGCAACGCCATATTTGATACCAGCGCTAGCGAAAGCAACCAAGGCTTCTCCGAGTGTTGCATCAACCGCGGTGACTTCGATAAGTCCTGCTCGTGCTGCTGACAATGCATTGAGCAAGGGGCGTAGGCGTTCAGGATATTTTGCCGGGCGAATCAAAGAAAGGATACGTGCTTGGCCATCGACCGTTTCTTTGTGGACGTAGGTGTGGACGTCTCGCTGGTCGGTAGGTTTTGCAAGTTCTCTTGCAAGGTCATCACTACCGACCATTGCAATGTTCAAAACGGGCATGTTCGTGCCCACCAAGCATTCTTTCATCAATGCTCTTATGCGGATTTCCGTTTGGAGAGCATATTGTTGCGAATCTCTTCCGCAATGGACCATTCCTTCTTCTCCATATCGCTCGCTGGCTCTAACTGTGGAATCGGGATTGGGCGCATCATGGAATCGATAGCGACCATGAAGAAATAGCCCTCGCAGATGACTCGCGTTTCCCAATCGGATTTTGTCATCGCACATGCGGTGACCTTGACACCTGCGGTGTGCGTACTCGTGAACACAACTCGTCCAGTGACTTCGATCAAATCGCCTTGCCGAGCTGGAGCTTTGAACGTCAGCGTGTCAATGGAAATGGTGACAAACTCACGGTGTGCAAACTTAGAGCAAGCAATACCTGCTGCTTTGTCCATCACCGAGAGTAAACGTCCTCCAAACA
>DUJC01000038.1:1842-2320 GCA_013330015.1 Candidatus Poseidoniaceae archaeon
GAGAATGGTTTCATGGTTGTCGCACGCCTCCATATGATATGAACCCTTAGCGTCAAATGAGGCAATGGTCGCTTATTTTTTGTCATTTGAGCCATCGAGGAGAAGGACGACAGAGCGACGAAGTTTTAGTCCAGTGCTGGTACGCAGGATTAGGTGACACCATGGCCAATGAAAACCGACGAACAAAAATTGCGCTCTTCCTCGTGATGTTGATGGTTCTGACACCGCTTGCAAGCGCAGCAAGCGTAACTGATTTCAGCTCAGGAACAAATGAAGCAGACATTCTGCTTAACGATGCATCCATTTTTTCGAATACTGATGATGCTTCAATCGATTTGCCAGCAGGCGAATCGATTACATCGGCAAGTATGGCTGTCAGCAGTGATCCTGCAGTGCATGGCTCACATGTTCGCGTCGACATCGATACCAAACCAAGGGTATGGAATCCTGCATGGAATGGGCAAACGACCAAGTTTTC
>DUJC01000038.1:2724-3954 GCA_013330015.1 Candidatus Poseidoniaceae archaeon
ACTGACTTTGAAAGTGAATTAGGAGGTTTCTATGATATTACAGATCCACCTCTGAGCAGTGGCAATACTTGGGAACATGGTCCTCTTTTCGGAGCCTCAACACCGGCGAGTTGCGCCTCTGGAGAGGAGTGTTGGGGCACTGGGCTCTACGACATGGATTATACCGATGACGACAGCGACGTACAAGGGAAAAATGCATTCAAGCAATCTCTCCTATCACCCGTGCTTGACGTTGACCCTGTCGATGTAAAGGATCCATCGGTTTACTTTGACTCCTTCCATCAACTGATGACTCTTTCATCATCTGGATTTGGAGGTTCTACATACCGCTATGTTGACTGTGCCTATGTAGAGGTGCGATCATCATCGACTCCGACATTCGAGTCTGAGCCATTCACACACATTGAAATCGATATACAGAATTCTTCCCTCTCGTTCAACTCTGGATATTACCAAGTAGGTTTTGAAAACGATAATAACAAAATTGATGGCCGCTGCAACGGCGTGGATAGGAACGATTTTGCTCTGGGTGGAACCTCGATAACAGCAAACAATCCAGGGGGTTGGGAAAGCATCAAACTTGATTTGACCGATTATGTTGGACAGTACGTTCAGCTAAGATTTGTCATGGAATACAACAAAGTTCTGCCTGGCATTGGATTTTCGGTGGATAACAACACCATGCCAGGGTGGTATATCGATAATTTCCGCTTTGGTGGTAAACTCGCACAAACCGGTTCAATGACCGTATTGAACATGTTGCCCAACGTAGATGGTGGCGAGAACCACCCCAATGGCTATGGTCTTCTAACCATTGAAGCTGAGACAACACCAACAGCCGTACTCTCTGTTGATATTGTGGATTCATTAACAGGTCAATTGGTCGTTGATAACAACGGAATCGCAATGTCCGGTCTTGTTGGTGTGATTCATGAGTTATGGGACATTAACTCATCCACATACCCTTCAATCGATTTTAGATTCAATTTCGACTCAGGTCCGGACCGACTTTCGACCCCAGTGTTCTATGGCTTCTCGATTGGGACTCGAGTCGGGACTGGTTTCAATCAAACATATGATACTCCTGATTCCCCACAGAACGGTGTTTGGGCAACCCAAGGGATGGGTGACATCCTCGATTACACCCCTGTTGTGTTGGATTACACCTTCACCTCTCCAAAACCACGTCCTCATTTCAGTTACCCTATAGCTTCGATCACGCCTTACGTG
>DUJC01000079.1 GCA_013330015.1 Candidatus Poseidoniaceae archaeon
CGAATCACGTTACTGATTCTGGGAACCATCATGTTGTTGCAATTGGTCGGATCAGGATTCAATCTAAGTGTGTCACTTTAATTTCTTTTTCCGATTCATCCTGGCTTCCTCAGCGATGCGCTTCTTGGTAGCAGCCCATGAACAGATGGGACACTGCGCCAGATCGTGGTAACGTGCAGGACAGTACTCTCGACCAAAGAAGATGATTTGCAAGTGAAGGTCGTTCCATGACGCTTTTGGAAATACGGCTTTCAGGTCTTTCTCGGTTTGTTCAACGTTTTTTCCGTTCGAGAGCCCCCAACGAGCTGCAAGACGGTGAATGTGTGTATCAACTGGAAAAGCCGGGATACCGAACGCTTGTGCAAGTACAACTCCGGCAGTTTTGTGACCAACGCCTGGAAGGTCTTCAAGTTCTTCAAAAGTATTGGGAATGTTTCCCTGATGCCGCTCAAGGAGGAGCTCAGATAGCCGCTTGATGTTCTTGGCTTTGGTCGGTGCAAGCCCTACCTCTCGAATCATCGATTGAATTTGAGAAACCTCCAGGGCAGCCATTCTTTCTGGCGTTGGTCCTTGTCGAAACAACTCTGGAGTGACCTGATTGACCTTCAAGTCGGTGGTTTGTGCGCTCATCAGGACGGCAATGAGTAATTGGAACGGTGTTTCGTGATCAAGGGGAACAGGTATTTCGGGATACATGTCTTCGAGCATCTTATGAATGCGCTCGGCCTTTTCCTTGCGCTTCATAGCATCACCTATTCAGCATATTCAGAACCGGTGACCCAGCCAAAGAACAGGCCAGAGAAAATACTTGCCAACGGAATAGCATTGCACACGAGGGCCTCAACGATAGGTGACTCACCATCTTGTGGTTGGCCGACGAGAATCCACAAAAGCAGGCCAAGGAAAAGACCAGGAATCACCATGAGCGCTCCCATGATCAATGTCCTTGTAAGTCGCATGGTTGAACCACCCTCCTCTCATTCAAGAACTGTTGCTTCATTGAAGTGCAAGTTGTTGCGCTAAGGCATCAGCACTCATCGAATTGATAACGTCACATTGCTCGAGCCAACCTTTCCGTGCGGTCATGACGCCGTATTGAATGTCAGCAAGACCACGAATCGAGTGAGCATCTGGGCTAATCGCTACTGGAACACCCATGAGTTTTGCATACTTGCACAGTCTATAGTCGATGTCCAAACGATATGGGCTTGCATTCAATTCAATCGATTTGAATCGACCCTCTTCGATATGCTCAGCCATGGCATCGATGAGTCGATGTACATCGACTTCGTATCCTTGACGACCTTGGAGAATACGTCCAGTTGGATGCCCAAGCACTTTTGTCGCAGGATGTTCGAGGACTTTCAGGAGTTCCTCCGTGTTTTCGCTCTCATCTCGACCTCTCCACTTGGTCATGGCATGAACGGAGGCGACAACATAATCCAACTCATTGAGAACTTCATCAGGGTGGTCCAATTTCCCACCTGCAAGGATGTCGGATTCAACTCCGTGAAACAATCTGAAATTTACCCCTTCATCCTGCCAGTTTTGGTTGTATTTTCGGATTTTTTGCCCTTGTTCCAGCAAACGGTCTGCTGGAGCACCATTAGCGATCTTCAATGTAGGCGAGTGGTCGGCGATTCCAAGCCATGTCCAACCGAGTGCCTGAGCTGCGTCCGCCATTTGTTCGAGCGTCGCCTCACCGTCTGAAACAACGGTGTGATTGTGAAGAGCGCCTTGGATGGTATCAAGTTCCAGTAATTGCGGAAGATTCTGTTCGCTTCCAGATTGAATCTCACCCGTATCTTCGCGTAATTCTGGAGGAACCCATTGCAAGTCGAGATGCGAATAGATTTCTTGTTCCGTCATGGCGCTGAGGGAAAATTGCGCCGCTTCAATCCCTTTGAGTTCACCCGCCTTATCCTCGGGAATAAGCCCGAATTCATTCAGACGGAGACCACGGTCAATGGCTCGTTGACGCATGGCGATGTTGTGCTCCTTACTCCCGGTGAAGTAGGCTAACGTGAAAGCAAACATTTCAGGAGGCACCAGTCGTACTTGGGCATCGATGGTCCCAGCGCTCTCCAACTGTTCGTAATCATCACCACCAATCGCTTCCATGACGTTGGCATCGATATGACCAACAGAAAATCCATCCTCGAAGATACTCGCCTCAAGAATGAGACTGATCTTTGAACCCCCAGCTCCCTTGACATCCGCAATACCTTGCAGTGCAAGGATGGCGTTGGCGACATCCTCATGGTTTTCAGGCTTGACGCCCACAACAACATCCAAATCCCCAATGGTCTCTTTTCGACGTCGAGCACTTCCTGCCAGTTGGACACGCTCAACACCAGGTAGTGCCTTGATTCTCTGTTCAAATGCAGTTCCGTACTTCAAGCCGATATCCAAACGTCGTCGTGCGCGAAAACGTGAAAGAAGTTCAATTCCATCGAGCATGCGTTGTTCAGATTTCTTTCCAAACCCCTTCATTGGTGCAATATGGCCTTGCTCAGCAGCTTCCTTGAGTGCTGCAATGGAATCGACACCTAATTCATCATGCATCAATTTGATTCGCTTTGGGCCGAGTCCTGGAATCCCGAGCATTTCGATCATCCCTTGCGGTGTATCTTCATGCAAACGAACCCAGTCTTCAGGCCAAACGCCTTCTAAAATCGCTTGAGAAAGTGCAGAACCAAGGCCCTTTCCAATCCCCTTCATTTCAAACAAGCGTCCAGTAACGACCAATTCATGCAAGTCTTCTGTTAACGTTCCAATCATTCGACTTCCGTTTTGATACGAACGGACTCGGAAGACATTCGCCCCTTGCAGTTCGAGCAAGACCGCAACTTGATGAAGAACTGCAGCCACTTGGTTGCGAGAAAAATACGGAGCACCACTCGTACGAGCCTTCGGGAGTTTGAACGCACTGCCTGCCATAACGTTCTCAACTGTTCACAACTCAAAAAGGATGGCAAGTGGTTGTTTCAAAAACCCCCTCCGTTTGGTTCAATCATGCTCGAGGTCGAGTACATCTCTTTGCTCGTCCAGACCTTTTGTGGAATCTCTGCTATACTCTTCATGTTTGTAGCAACATTTTCACGCTCAGAAAAGGCAGAACTTCTCGTTCAAAACATCATTTTCACAACGCTTCTTCTTGCAGCAGCATCTTTGTGGTGGCTTTCGCTTGCAGGAGGTTCGCTATGGGGATCGAATTACCTCCCACGCCCACTTTCCATTGTCTGCATTGTCTTGGCGATTGCAGCACGTATGAATATCAAGGGCGAGAACGTTTCGTTTGGAGCGAATCCACACAGCATTGGAAGGACCGTCGAAGAGGAGTGATCAAACGATTTCCCCGGGGCCATCGTCCGAGGATTCCGCAGCCTCTTTCTCCATTTTTTGGTTGATGAAGGTACGCATGTATTCGGGCAATTCACCGTTAACAAAAATCACGTCGTTCACGGCTTCGAGTTTCTTTAGCGAATAGTAAATTTGCATCGCAGTCATGGGCGTTGACGAACAACCATTGCAACCACCATCGAGGGACAGCATGATATTCCCGTCGCTCGTATCGAGGACGGTCACGACGCCATCATGCGCATCGAGTACTTCCTGAACCGGCCCGATTTCAGCCAAGATCTCCTCAGCACTGATGCTCATGATACTCGGAAGGACTCCACCTCTTTCAACGATTGGATGCGGAGGTCCTCGGCGATAGGAAGTGAAGGCAAAAACTAGCCTTTCGGGCCT
>DUJC01000048.1:0-2546 GCA_013330015.1 Candidatus Poseidoniaceae archaeon
TCCTGAAATGCCACCAATGCCAGACGCGCCTCCTGGTCTTGACCTTCTTACACCTGTTGCACCAGCTCCCGCTGAAGAAGCACCTGCCGCACCACCCGGTCTCGATCTCCTCACGCCACTTGCAGCTCCTGAGCCACCTGCAGTTGATGAAACTCCGGCTCCTGCCCTCGGCATGGATCTGCTGACACCTCTTGCACCTACCGAAGAGGTTGCAAGTGATGAAACTGCACCAGCCGATCCTCTTCTTGCACCTGTCGAGCCAGCACATGATCCACTCATGGCATCCAATGAGAATGCTGTTCAAGTTGGCGAAATTGCTGGAGCGACAATCCGCTCCAGCGCAGAAGTCGATGAGGTCCCTGGAGACAAACTTGAAGGAACACTCCATGAAGTTGAAACGGCTACTTTGGCCGCTGATGGATCCGTTATCAAGCAAAAGATCCAAGGCACATTGACCGTCAATAACCCATCCGCAGAGGATCGCATCTACGACATCGATGTTCTTCTCGACAATGCAGATTCAACAGACATTGGCGGCGACCAAATTTCAGTTGATGAATTGGAAGCAGGGAAGAACTACGTCAAGAAGTACTCTGTTTCCGATGCGCAAATGTTGGTTCTAAGAGAGTCCCTCGACACCAACCCTGCACGTGACAATGAACGCTCACTGAGCATCGCATTGTCTGAGGAAGCAGGTACCATCGCACTAACAATCGAGGTCGAAAACGTATCTAGTGTTCAACTCAACAACGTCAACGTCACTCGGGCAATCCCCGATTGCCTCACATTCAATCATACTGGTGCCTCGACCATAGAATCAGGCACAATGACATGGGCTGTTGGTTCACTCGGACCAGGTGAAAAGCAAGTCCTTGCGATTGAGGGTGAAATTCTTGTCACGTCAACAAGCACCGTCAAGGCTGGATCTGCAGAAGCCACCTACGAAGCGGAATCGACGCTGTCCAATCTCTCATTCCGAGACCTTGATGCATTCTGCCGTGGATTCACCTACATGCGTGTTCGCGAAGACGAGCGTCCTGATAATTGGATTTGTCAAACCATTTTTGAAAATCGCTCTTCTTTCGCTGTTGATTTGGTTAAACTTCAAGTTCGCATGAAGGGAAGCGACGATCTTCTCTTCGATGTCAGCGATGTGAAGGAAGACGTTCACCCACAAGGAAAGTGGGAGAGCGAAGAGCGAATCGTTATGGCAACAGCTGAACCAGATTTCACCTACGACCTATCCTACACAGTGCTACCACGAGCTACTCGAAAGACTGAAGGTACTTTGAAACTCGAGGAGAGCACGTTCACCGTTGTCGACGCAGAAATTTCCAAGAGTTACTCGAGCGACACACTACGCTCGTTCCGTCAACAAGGACTTGAAGCAAATTTGGTTGTCAGGAACACAGGTTCAGCGATCATTAACCTGATGCGAATCACCGATGATATCCCTGGTCTCTTTGATGCACCAGACATGGATTCAATGGTTATCAGCGTCAATGGAAAAGAATTGGAAGAGGACCAATGGAAGGGCGAACTCTCTGCAGGAATAACCCTAGAGAAGGAGCACCGGTCTCCAGACGGAGACGGCCACACCATGACCCTCACCGTTGGCACAAAAGGCCCAATTGGTTTGAAACCAGGCAAGAGCATGGAAGTATCCTACAAGCTCAATGCCCCTGATCCATCACCTGCAAACGAGCGAGTCGATGCACCTGCACGATTCCAGTTTAGTTCAGAACAATTTGGACCTGTGTGCGTTCGGGATGCTCCGGAGGCACCATCTGTTCGAGTTAGCCACCTTCGACGAAACTTCTCCGCTGGAAAGCAGGCTATTCCAATGGGTGGAAAGGGACGATACGAAGTCCTGATTCTCTTTGAAAACAATGGAGATACTGCACTTCAAGATGTCTTCATCCGTGATGTCATCCCATCGAACTTCGATATCAAGGACTGGCACATCCGTGGTGCTGGTGGCGAGAAGCGAAGTGACGTCGAAATGACAACCAACGAGACCGAAGATGGTGTTGAAATCACATGGAAGGTCCCTGTTGTTGCTAAGGGAGAACGATTGGATGTCTCCTTTGAGATTAAGGGCGAAGGCGAAATCGATGCAGAAGCACTCAACCGATTCCACGGCGCTCATTTCGGTGACGAACTTGAGACTGAAGACGAAGTCGCTGAAGAAGCAGTGGAAGAATCTGCTGACGAAGTCGATGAGGAAACAGCCGAAGAAGCGAGTGAAGATGAATCGACCGAAGAAGCTGAGGAAGATGAAGCACCTGCTATCAAATTCCGAGAAGACATCATGCTTAGAGTCATGGAGGAATATGGAATCGAAGATCGTGACGCATTCCTAGCTCACTCAATGAACTTCGATCTCGATGACAACGGTTACCTCAAGAAGGCAGAATTCGTTGAGGCTGCAAAGGCATTTACTGGTGAAGCCGACGCTTCTGAAGCGACAGAAGAGGAATCATCAGATGTTGAGGAGTCCGTAGAAGAAGCACCTGAAGAAGGCGCTGGAGAGAGTGCAGATTCCA
>DUJC01000048.1:2954-6198 GCA_013330015.1 Candidatus Poseidoniaceae archaeon
TTCAGAAAGGTAGTTTCCATTGCGGCCATTCTTCATGGTCCGATGAGCTACTCACGATGATGAGTACATTGCGCTTCGTATTTTCAAGAAGCGTGTTGAGTGGTGTCTGTGTTGATGGAGGGATGACACCATCTCGAAGATCGACTGCCAACCATGCCGTTGGGTATTGTGTCAACCAAGCCTTTAATTCGGCTTCAATTCCTTTTGGGGGAACCCCTTGACGCACACTGGCTAGAAAGCCCCAGTCAGATATTTTCCTACGTTCATCATCGGTCCATAGGAACATACGCTCACTGAATCCAATTCGTTCAAGTTGGTCAACAGCCTCTGCTTCCGTACAACAGACAGGCCGTCCAGGCATTGGCATCGGTACAGGATACTCCCATGTTTTTGCCACATCGAGAGGTTCTTTTCGGCGCATGTACGATAGCAGAACATACTCCCGTTTGAATCCAACGGAAGACCAACCTTCATGACCCTCATGCCGGTCAGTTCATTCATGGCGAACCGTTCCGCACCTCCTCCACCACCCCCAAACGGTTCGATGATGACCATGTTACTGGTTATGATCTTGATGACCTTCCTCATCATCAACCCGAACATTCGTAACGCTCTGGGTAACATGGCAGATCCTGTTCTTGCTCCAATTCTACCAGAAACAGAGTTTTTCGTTCTGACCGTCCTTATTCTCGGGACCTTCTCGATGACCATGAACACAGTTCTCAGAAATTTCTTCGCCGACCCTATCGAGCAAGCCCACATCGGCCATCGTCAGTCCCAGGTTCGAAAGATGATGAACGATGGGAGAATGAATCGAGACCCGATTCTCATGGAAAAAGCCAACACCTTGCGAGAGCAAATGATGCCTGAACAACTCAAAGTCCAGATGAGTGCCATGCGTCCAATGATGTTCACCATGATTTTCATCATCGGGATTTTCGCTTGGTTGACAACAGCTGTCGAATCCTTCCGAGTGGACTATGTTTCGCTTCCATGGGCGCCACGATGGCACCTTCTCGATGACAAATTCTTGTTCTTCCCTGCATGGATTTGCGCCTACATTTGCATGAGTGCTCCATTAGGACGGATCGTTGATCGACACATCAAACTGATTCGCTATCGAAACCACCCGGTTGTTCTTGCCAACGAAAAATTGAGCGAACCGCTGCTTCATCTTGTCGTTAGCGACGACGGTGCAAAGTCGAAGCAGGCCACACAACGAAGAAACCGGTCTCGGAAGAACGGCCCAAAGAAGCAAGCAAAGTCGTCGTCTCCCAAGGATGAGCCTAAGAAGCAAGAGAGTACAGACACCTGTCCAGAGTGCATGAGCGATGACGTTCATCGTAAAGGGCCAAGAGCCATGCGCTGCAACGTTTGTTACCATGAATGGACGTGAAACAATGGTTCGCATCACCATCTCTGGTCATCCGGGGAGCGGAACAAGTACATTGGTCAACCTCCTTCGCGAGAACAAGAATTGGACCAGCCTGAATGGTGGTGAACTATTCCGTCAAGAAGCGAAGCGACGCAACATGTCGCTTGCAGATTTTGGCCAACTGTGCAAAGACGATCTCAACGTCGACAGAGAATTGGATGCTATCTTGAAAGAGCAAATGCTTCGTTCAGATGAAGAAGCACCATCCATCGTTGAGAGCCGATTGGCTGGATGGTGGGCCTATCAACTTGATTTGGACATTCCACGAATATGGTTGGAGGTTGATGAGATGGAACGTGCACAACGGGTTCAATCACGCGAGAGTGGAGAGATTGCTGACATTCTCGAGGCAAGCAAAAAGCGAGCAGATGTTGATGCACAACGCTTTCTCGAGTTGTATCAGGTGCTACCTGAGCAAGAGGAGCCATACACGCACCGCATCGACGCCACCAGCCTAAACCCTCAAGAAGTGCTGGCCTTGGTTCTCAACATTGTGGAGGAATTCCAATGAGTGGCATCATAGTTCTTGACAAGGAAGCAGAGACGGATGAAGCCATCGGCACCTACCCAGACCAAAGGACCATTGAACAGCGATTGGAATCTGGTTTCTTCCTTCTTGACAAAGGTGCAGGACCCACCTCGCACCAAGTTGCAGCATGGGTTCGAGACATGCTCGAACTGCCAAGATTGGGCCATGGAGGCACACTTGATCCATTTGCTACCGGCGTTCTTCCATTGATGGCTGGCAAAGCGATGCGCCTTACCAAGCAAATCCTTGAGCACAACAAGACCTACATCGCTGTCTTCCAATTCAAGAACGAAGTTCAACAAGAAACACTCGATGAGGTCATGAAGCAACTTACTGGACGAATTTACAACGTACCACCAGAAATTTCAGCTGTTCGAGTCCAAGTACGTACACGAAAGATTCACGACTTCTCACTGCTCGATCAATCCTCAAAGCACATTGTTGCTCGAATTCGATGCGAAGCAGGAACGTACATCCGTACAATGGCCAGAGACATGGGTCTCTTACTCGATCAACCCGTTGAACTCAAAGAATTGCGAAGAGAAGATTCAGGGACGTTCACACTCGATGATTGCGTTGAACTCCATGAAATCGCAGATGCGATTTGGCTATGGAAGGAATGCAATGAGGGAGAAGCGTTGGAGCGCATGCTCCATCCAACAGAGAAACTTCTCGCAGGATTGCCTCGCATTGTTGTCAAGGACAGTGCCGTTGCAGCACTTGCTCATGGAGCACCACTCCTACGGCCTGGACTTGTCTCGATACCCGATGATCTCAGTAGCGGACAAAACGTTCTCGTCACCAGCATCAAAGGCGAAGCTGTTTGCTTCGTCAAAGTTAACACAGACAGTGAGAACATCGCCAAGATGGAGAAAGGTGAAATCGCTCGTCCATCAGCCGTGCTGATGAACGATGATGTCTATCCTCGTCGTTGGTGATCAAGCCTCAAAATATTCTTCGTAGATGAACTCCTCTGTTTCAATTCGTATTTTCAATTCTGACATGTCCCCACATCCGTTCCATCAGCCATGCTGAACGACCCCCACAGTCTTGGAACGTGTTGAACAAAAATCCTCACGGTTATGAATGTTCACGTGGTTTCAGACATTATCCGACAATAGGGTATTGATTTCGATCGAAACTCATCAACCGAAAAAAACAGGTGAATCTCCAGCCTTCCACTGCGGATGTTTGACCATACAATTTCGGAACGTTTCACTCTCGAGCATTGTGTTGAGCCAACGATGGAGATATGGAAGTTCAAGTTGGTCAAACCAAGC
>DUJC01000048.1:6583-9538 GCA_013330015.1 Candidatus Poseidoniaceae archaeon
GTTACATCTTGACCACAAAGGAAACTCGTTTGTGCTAGGCGTGTATTGTACCCTTCCAAAAATGTCACAACATGGCTTCGATGTTCCTCTGGCGAAAGAGGGTTCTCGTATCGATTGTTGTACTTGTATCGATCCAAATGGTGTTTGAAATCACCATCGTTTCCATCGACCAACTGCTGCCAGTCACCGACAAAGTAGGATTCATCGAGAGCCCACTGCATAATATCCATGCTTTCTTCGATGACCGATCCATCATCGAGCAGGAGAACTGGAACTGTTCCTTTCGGAGAAATTTCGAGCATATGTTCTGGTCGATCCCGTAGAACAACCTCACGGAGCTCGACTTGAATCCCTGCAACGAGCAACGCCATCCTCGCACGCATAGCGTAAGGACATCGCCGGAAACTGTAGAGGATTGGATGTGTCATAACATCACTCATATTTTCGAATCTTTGCAGGTGCAAGCCATGTAAAGCCAGCAACAATGACGATTAGAGCAATGAGACTTCCAACGTAGACCGTGGTCGTTGAAACACCAGCACCAACATCCGTATCATCAACAATTTCAGACTGTGAAAGCGTCAATGAGGCTTCCATCTCGTTGTTTGACTCGTTTCGCTCATCGATGACTTCTCCCCCATCGACAATGGCGTCAACTGTCATGAATGTACCATCAAATGGCGCTTGGAAGGAACATTCGGTTACGGCTATTTCTCCAGGGCCCAAGGTCGGTATCGAGGAAATATCAGCCGTTTGTCCGTTCACAGTGCATCGAATGGTTACCATCTCAGCACTGGTGAATCCATAATTTCCAACATAGACACGTGCGGTAAGGAATTGTCCATTTTCTGCAGCATTCATTTCCGTAAAAACGCCACTTGAAGCATCTCCCAAAACAAGATCCGTAATCTCAAGATCAGGTAGGGAAACGACTTCAAGGTCGAGAACCCGTTCAGAGCACGATGTTGCATCACACAGGCTCAACATGACAGAACTGTAGCCTGGCGTTGGTGCTGTAAGCGTAATTGTTTCTGATTCCAAATCGACATCCACCCAAGAGCGATTAGCCGTTATCGTCATCGCTGTTGTTGCACTATCGACATCTGACCATGCAAATGGGATGGTTGTCTCGAGAGCATGCTCAACTTGAACCAAGGCAGGAAATTCATTCAAGACTGGTGCATCGTCAACAGCAGCAACGAAGACATTGAACGTCTCCAGGTGGAAATTGCCAGCAGAATCCGTAACCGTCATAGTGATTTGAGAGCTACCCGATTGTTCCGATTGGAGCGAAATGCGAACCTCTCCTTGATCGAGAGACACATCAACGATATCGGGCTCTGAGTTCATAAAACTCACAACAAGATCTTCCGGAAGTCCACGATCATCGGTACATCGAGCGAGAAGAGGTACAAACAAACCGCCTCCATCTTCGGTGAGATATTGGTCACCAACCAACTGACAAACAGGGTCTTCGTCGTAGAAAATATCGTATCCACCATCAATTTCTATAGAATTGACTTCAAATGCTGTCGTACTTGCACTACCGTCAGAATCCCACGTAAACCACGTCTTAATGGAAACCTCAATGTCCGTGTCTTGTCCAAGCAATGTGTGGCCGATTGGAATTTCGTGTGAAAACAATCCGAGTTCGACAGGAAGGTTTGCAACGGTGACATCGTTGACTGTAATCGTCCAACGAGAGAGTGTTGCATTGATTCCAGAAGCATCGCCATAGATTCGGCCATCAATGAACAGTGTTGGATCGTTGATGTCAACATGGACCGAAACAATGCAAGCAACATCCGTAGAAATTCGAACCTTGATGTATTCTGCACTCGGCAACGCATCACCAGAATACGTCGAGAAAACACTGAACGTAATTCCATCGGGGGATGTCGCATATTGAACACTCACATTTGCTTCGGTTCCAGATTCATTCACAACAAAGTGAATGCGACCAAAGGATTGCTCAGCTGGCACGGCCATCGGCGCACTTGTCCATGTTCCTATCGATGCCCCATCACTTGATTCCAGCCCACAGATGGATAAGGCCATGCCATTGTAGTCGCCTTGACTCAACTCGAAATTGAGGACAGGCAACGAATGGCCCCTTGCTGTCGAAGAAGCTTGGGCCACTTCTCCACCATACCAAGGCGTCTCCATGGTCACATCGAGGCCTATGGCGTCCAACTCAAGTCGTGCATCATCGGTTTGTCCAACCGAAACATAATCCATCGTAAACTTCGCATTGGAGAGCATAGCCCATGTCCAAGTCTCAAGTCCTGAAATATCGAAACTGTAGTGGCTTCCGTTGATGTAATCGATGGCAGAGCCCGTATTTGACCAGGTTCGAAGGATTTCAGAACCGTTTGACCAATCCATGGACAAACGAACAGAATCGATGTGAAGGGCGTCTGTGATCTTGAAGGCAAGAACGACGCTCACATCCGTAATGATGTATTGGGTCGATGATGAAACATCAAAATCTTGGACGCTCATAATCGGTCCAGACGACCACATGTAGAGACCATCTGGCGCACCGACAACATTGTCCGATTCAGAAGGACTGTTGAGACTCCAGTAGGACAACGTGTCCGTATTTTGAGGTCGCTGATGGACCATGGTCATTCGTTGATCAGCCACCATGGATTCCGTATAATCTGCAGGCTGAGATGTAAACGACGTTGTTGCACCAACGGTCCATTGAGAAGCATCCGTCAAATCACCCTGTGGAAACAAGTCGTAGTCTGAGGTCTCATGAACAGAACGTGCAGAACTCGTTGAAACCAAAGGAGAGGTGAGTGCAGCACTCAGAACGAAAAACAACAGAACAGCATTCCACTTTCGTCGCATGTCCACAGGAATGGGTGGTAGCATTTCAAACAACGGGTTTCTTGATACGACGACGATTTGTTGAAATACCACGCACATGACGGACAACTCCCCATGGCT
>DUJC01000154.1:0-3963 GCA_013330015.1 Candidatus Poseidoniaceae archaeon
AATTTCGATGGAGTGACCGTATGTTGCTCGAATCATCTCACCTTCAACCTGGTATCGTCCCTTCTCATCAGCACTGGCAATCGCCTCAAAGTGCCATCCACGAAGCCAGTGGTAGTGGCGTCGTTGACTCGAAATGGAGTCAGCAAGCTCTCGAGTACTGACCCAACCATTGATGTCCATTTCGACATTGAACTTCTCAGGTGCGTGTCGCAGGACTAGCGCTAGCATTCGACCAAGACTTCCTGCTTCTCGGTCACTCATGATGAATTTTCCTTCATCGTTGCAGACGTGACAGTTTGTTCCTGTGAAGAACCCGTTGTTTATTGAGCAAGTACGAAGTCGGCATTGGCGCAGCATATTCGGGCCCTATCGACACCCATTCATGAACCCTGCGGGTGTTTTGACCGACTCAATCAAATGCTAGTTTCAATTCCCAGCATCATGGTCGATGTTGCAATGGTCGGTGCTGGCCAAACGAAATTTGGCAACCATCCTCTCGGATTGAAAGGAATGTGGGCTGAGGCCATCGAGAAGGCGGTTCATAGCGTCGATAGTGGATTCGATTCCACCGATGTTGAGGAAGCGTTCATTGGAAGCATTGCTTTTGGTGGATCGCAACTTGGAAACACGGCTGCTCTGCTCACAGAACATTCCGGTATGGAAGGAGTCAGCGTACGTCGAGTTGAGAACGCTTGTGCTTCATCTGGTTTTGCTCTACGAGACGCTTGGATGGCCATCAAAAGCGGTCAGGCAGATGTTGTCGTTGCAGGTGGAATTGAGAAAATGAACGATTTGTCTGCCTCAAGGAAACGCTACTGGCTCGGAGTTTCTGGCGACACAGAATGGGAACGCCTCGCAGGATTGACGTTTCCTGGAACGTATGCGCTGACTGCTCGAAGATATTTTCACGAATTCGATTCAACACACGATGACCTCGTACATGTTTCCGTTAAGAACCATATGCATGGCTTTGAGAACGAGGTTGCACATCTCAGGAAACAGGTCTCGTTCGAAAAAGCACAATCAGGGTTCATGGTTGCTGACCCACTCACACTCTACGATTGCTGCCCAACCTCCGATGGTGCATCTGCTGTCATCCTCGTGGCCGATCACTTGGCACACAAGTTCACAGATACGCCCATTTGGGTTAAAGGATCAGGTGCAGGTTCAGACCACCTCGCCCTCCATGATAGGCCAAGTATTACACAATTACGAGCAACTCAAATGGCTGCAGCGAAGGCCTACAAAACAGCAGACATCTCTGCATCTGATGTTGATTTAGCAGAAGTGCACGATTGTTTCACTATCGCAGAAGTATTGGCGACCGAAGATCTTGGGTTTACAGGACGCGGTTTAGGCGGAGCATTCGCTCGAGACGGAGAAGGTCGACGAAACGAAGGAAGCGTCACCATCAACGCGAGTGGTGGACTCAAATCAAAAGGCCACCCACTTGGAGCGACTGGAACTGGTCAAGCCGTTGAAATCTTCAAACAACTACGCCATCAAGTCGAGCAAGAGCGACAAGTACGCGATGCAGAAATCGGAGTGACACACAATGTGGGAGGATCTGGTGCAACATGTGCTGTACATGTATTTGGGAGGCAGCGATAATGTCGATAGCAATCCTATCTAACGACCAAGGGCACTTTGCGTGCAGCCAATACGGAGGAGACTGGGCTGGTCCAGATGGGGACCGTTTCACAATTTTACTTGGTCTCTTGAAGCAATTGCCAGCAGGTTCACTCAACCTTCACACCTTTGAGGATTTCTTGGAATTCATACCAAGTGTAAGCGTTCGGGACATCATCGAGTCGAGTACTGAGTGGCGTATCGATAATCAAGCAAGTTTTTACCTACATGCAAGCAAGAGTAGTTACATTGTTGCAATAACAACCTCACAAGACGAACCCAATTGGCCATCCTTCGACGCTACACTGTACGACAAGGATATGAAAGATCAACTCGATCAACAATGGAAGATTGAGGTTGAAGGCGTGAGCCAGGGTGCGTACGTCTCGCAGGCGCAGCACTCGATTGCAACACCATCCCGGCTTGGTTTGAAAGCTCAGGTTGATCATGAGCAACTAGTATGGCCGCCTCGGCAACTCAACGCAACTGGCAAGAGGATTGAATCCGCAAGCGAGCAACTTTCTGAAACAGCAACGATTCTGACCTGGACTCGACTGAGTGCAGCCGGTGCACCCTCGGAATTCTCAGGACGAGCACCGATTCTTGATGGCGTCTCAACCGTCCTTGTTCAATTCCCTGAGGGTCCAAAAGGTGTCTTCATGTTGGCCGATGACGAGCACAGCCAACCAGCCATCGATGCAAGCGTTCGGTTTGACGTCCGACGCCTCTATGGGCAAGATGGGATGATGCACTACGGTCTGAAGGCCATCCTATTATAATTCTAAACGCGTGGATAGAAGCCTTCATAGAAAGTCTGTCCCGTGGCTAAAATATGGCTGGGTTTGGTGGCATCCGTAAAGGAAGAAAGGAAGCGGCTGACAATCTTTCAATTCAAGAGGAAGGAGATTGTCCCCGTTGTGGTGGTGAAAGTCAACCATCAACCATGGAGGGTTATCTTGTTTGCAGCCGATGCTCGTACGAGTGGGCAGATCCAAATCACGTCTCACGCAAAGTGCGTGGGCCACCACCGAATCACCGCCGAGATTCAGAATTGATTAATGAATTCAAGGCAGAAATGGAACGAGGTGACCTCAAAGGCGTCCTTGGTGTCGACTCGAACCTCTCAGCCGAGCAAGAACAATCGCTCAAGCGCCTAGAGGACAAGTGGATGAGTGGAATGCAAGGGCATTACAATGCCGCATCTGAAGATCGCAAGCCACTCATGATTAGTTTTGATGATGACGACAACCTGGTTTCAACAGAAGTCGCTGCATTGACCATTGTTTCCAATGGATTTGACGGAGGGGAAGAGATTCGTCTTGAATACCCTGGCAAGGGGACCGAATTTTATGCATACAATGAGCGAAGTCCAACTGGATGGAAGCGTGGTCGCAACAGTGAGGATACGGCGAGATCGATTACCAATGTCATCAATCGTTCTTCACGTCTGGTCTATGCGAATCTTGAGGGTAACCGCATTTCTTTCGAATTGAGAAATGATGCTCTCAAAGCAGAATCGCTTGTTCTCTTCGTTGATGATCCCGGAGGGCAAGACATTGTCGCAGAGAAAGGAGGTGTCATCCTTGATTTCCGTGATGTGAATGTCTTGGATGATTATCGCAACGTCATATCTCTGGTTCTTGAAGATGGTATCATATCGCCAAGTGAAGATCAGATGATGTGGGTTATGCGCCAACACCTCGGTGTGAGTGAAGAACAACATGTTGCCCTTGTGCAGGAAATCTTCGGCGACAACGCTCTGAAGGAGTGCCCAAATTGCAATCAAATGGCTGAACTTTATCCAGAGTACTCAGCATGGTATTGTCAGCCGTGCGAAAGTTGGGTCTAATTCAATTTCTATAGATTTGCTAACGCATTGAATTTGATGCGTTTTTTGCGAACGTGGGCGAGGGATGCTTCATAAGGTGGACGGTGTTCCGTCAAATTGGCGAACGCTATGGCAGAAGATGTATTGTATATTGGAATTGATTTGGGAACATTTCGTTCTGTAATGGTCTCCTCAGGAAATCACGAAGAAGAAGAACTCACTGTAATTGGGACTCCTAAAGACCCAATCGCACGAAATTTCCTCAAGCGAGATGTTCTCTTTGGAGAAGATGCTCTGAAGAACAGACTTGCATTGAACCTCTACCGACCTCTTGAGCTTGGTGTCATCAAGGATACCGTCGAAGATCGACAATTCATTGCCCACTTCATCACCCACCTTATCGGTCTAGCAGACCCTGAAGAGCACGACCGTGTCGTCGCTGTCATCGGTGCACCTGCTGAAGCCAGCCACGTCGACAAGACGGCTATCTTTGATGCTGCTGCAGG
>DUJC01000154.1:4313-4436 GCA_013330015.1 Candidatus Poseidoniaceae archaeon
AGCGTCAACGCTGCTATGATTATCTCAGAACCATTCGCTGTCGCCTACGCTCTTGACATGATTGAGCACACTCTCGTCATCGACATCGGCGCAGGTACGACGGATCTTTGCCGAGTCTACGGA
>DUJC01000090.1 GCA_013330015.1 Candidatus Poseidoniaceae archaeon
GATATGAAGCAAAGCATCTACCGATTTCGACAAGCCGAAGTGACCGTCATGCGCCGAATGGTTGCATCTATTCGCGTTGCAAACAGCATTGAACAGAATGAGCCGAGGCTTGAACCATTCATCCAATCGGGGCATGGCCGAGATCCTCGCCCGGTTGGCGCTGGTGGTGAGTCAGGGTCGTTCATTCAAGCATCGGACTATTCCCGCGACGAACAATCAGCGCCATGGGAATACGTTTCCTTCGGAATTGATGACTCAGGACAGGCAGTTGAAGATACAACAGCGCAGGAACGAGCAGAAGGGCATATACAACTCCGTACGAATTTCCGAACCGCACCAGGTTTGCTTCGAACACTCAACAACATGTTTGATGACACATTCGACGCTCGGCATCATCAATTCCCTGGAGATTTCCATGCTACTGCCCAACCTCTCGAAGATGGACGCGAAACCTCTCATACTGGAACAATCGAATGGCTTCTGCCAACCCAGAATGACACGGGAGAATTGCCCTTGGATATGCTGGAAGGGTACAACCTCTACGATGCAAGAAACGCAAATTTACGCCACCTTGAACACGAACTTATCGCATCACGCTTGGACACTCTTGTTCGAGGTTTACCAACACGGATTTGGTCATCCGATGCAGCTGCTTACGTTGAAATAGAGCCAGAAGAAACCATATCTCCGGAAGATGTGATGATTCTTGTACATTCAAGAAAACACATTCCCGACCTTATCTCGCGTCTTCAAGCACGTGGTTTGCCAGTGATGGCTGATAAGCAGGGCGAGTTGTTGAAGCAACCAGTCGTCCAACCTATGATGGCCGTTCTGGAACTCCTCTCCAAGCCAAACTCGAGGCATGCCGTTCATTCGCTCCTTCGATCGCCAATCGTCGGTGCATCATCCATTCAAATTGAGGAGTTAATGGGGGAATCAGATGTCGAAAACTTTTGGTCCCATACTGCACAGTATTTCGTTTCAGCACCCCAAGGCCCCCTTCTGGAAGCACTTGCTCAGTTGGTTCAATACGGTGCGATTTACGAGGTCTTTGATGCCGTGTTGGATCACAGTGATTTGCTGATTGCCTACCCCGATGAATCAGAGCGACAAGTTGCAGAGATGTGGTGTGCGCTGGTTCAGAAAATTGGTGCTGATTTGGGTCATGAGCCCGCTGCAATTCTGGAACAGATGAAAGCATTCGCAACACTTGGAAACAAAGGGCCGCAAGCGAGTACAACGCCCACAAGCGGCGCTATCCAAATCATGACCATTCATGGTGCAAAAGGGCTGCAGGCACCCGTTGTCATCGTAACTGGACTGTTCGAGGCAGGGCGACGTAGTTCGAGCATTGAAGCCCAGAACAACGTCCTCATCACACCCGACGTTATCGCAGGTAGAATTCACCCGTGGAAATCGAAAGACAAACCAGAGGACGCATTGTGGATGTTAGCCGAACAGATGAACAAGGCTCAGAATCAGGCGGAACTTCGACGCCAATTCTACGTAGCGCTTACACGAGTGAAGGACAGACTCATCTTTGTTGGTTCACCTAACGCCCCATGTTCAATTGGTGAAAATTCGATGATCGCCATGAAAATCAATTCCAAAGGAAACAACATGGGAGATTTGATGATGGACGGATTCCGATACATGGGGGTTCAGTCAGGATCAGAACAAGTATGGAACCTCGATGGTGATGTACACGGCCAACGTCTCGACGAATACGGTGAACAGGAATTGGTATTCAATCCAATTTCTCTTTTCCATACAAGTGGATTCATGGACGATTCGCTGCAACAATTACGCATGTATCATCACCCTGATTGCTTCTCGACTCAGACCCCAACCTCACAGTTGGCCAATTGGTTGGCCATTGAAGAGCAACTCTCTGCATCGGTTGAGGTTGTAGAATCAGAGCAACACATTGTACATCAATCACCAACACTTCGAATGACTGCACACGGATTGGATACTGCAAATTCGTGCCGCAGGCGATATTGGTTGTCGCATGTGAAGGGTTGGCAGAGTGAGCCATTGAACATTCGAGGAATCTCAAACCTCATCCAAGATGAAGAGGATCAAAAGGACCGTTCAAGCGGTGAAGATTTGGAGTACGAGTCGATTGGTTGGCCCTCTGCAACATCGTTCGGTTCCATGTTCCACAGACTTGTTGAGATTGGATTAGCAAACCCTGCTGAAATGAAATTTGAGGAATTCAACCTGAGCCCAGTTTGGTTGAATTCACAGCCAAATCAGCTCCTTTCGAGCAAAGAAATCGATGACGCCACACACTCACAGTCCGAATGGCATCGCCTATCACCTGAAGAACAACACCAGACGAGGTCAAGGATCATACAGTTGGCATCATTGCTGACGAAAGGTTCACTTGGACGAATGGCGGAAGGACAAAAAGTCAATGGCTGTGAAATCGAAGGGTTGCGTACGGAAGCATCCTTCTTTTTCGACCATGAAGTCAACCTGGAAGGCGTCGTTCGCTCTCCGCTCACACAATTGCAACAACCATATGTCAGGCTCATCGACTCAGTAAACATACTCTTTGAAGGCCAGGCGGATATAGCCCTAGCAGGCGTGGATGGAGAGCAACCATGGATACAGGTCGTGGATTTGAAAACCTCTGGAGCCCGAGAGGAACAGTTGGAAAACCATCCCTTGTACGAATCTCTTGATGAACCATTTTCCTTTGAACCTCAAAATGATGCAGAATTCGAAATGCTTCGAAATCACCGTCTTCAACTCACTTTGTATTCATTGGTGTTTCGTCGTCAAGAAGAGCAAAAGCCAGTCGAAAAGCGTAGAGAAATACGCCCCCCTGCTCTGTTGATCGCCACCACCGGACGTTTTGTTCAGATGCCAGATTCAATGTACGAAGAAGCCCAGAAGGAATTGCTCAATCTCTTCGATTGGATGGCACATTTGGTTGCCGATCCCAATGGAACTGAAGAGCCAAAACGACTTCCATTGGAGTTCATCGATACCTGCAAAAAATGTCCATTCTTCAAAGGCGACGTACGATTGTGCGGTCCACAAGGGATGGACTTGGGCATTAATGCTGACTTTTCTTACCAAGAATAGCTAACGTGCCGGGTTTATCTGAAGAGGCATTGGCCCGCCATGCATGGACTTCAGTAAATCCGACATCCTTCCACATCTGAATCCATTCTGCTTCGGAAAATGTGGACATGTGTACATCAAGAGCTTCTGGCCAGCCAAGACTTTCCTCGTGTTCTTCATAATGGTCAATGCCGATGACTGCCCACCCATTTTCCGATAACCAATCATCATGAATCGAATGAAGCATTTGTTTCGGGTCGTGAAGATAGTAGATGAATTCCATTGAATGGATAAGATCGTATTGTTGAGGAGGTTTTGTTTGTGGAAACACTGCAAGGTGATATCCGTTGGTTGAGTCAGTCGCCTTTGCTTTCTCGATCATGTGTTCTGCACCATCAAATCCATCGGCTTTCTGACACTGTTCGTGTTGACCGGCCAAGCGGACGACCCAACCGTTCCCGCACCCCAAATCTGCAAATGAAAACGAATCGCCCTCCGATAAAACACGTTCGAGAGCAGCATCCAGCATTTCTCTGACTGAAGGCCCATGGCCGCGTTCCATACCCTCGTCTTTGCCCCGATGTGCCCAATCGTTGAAGACGTCCGTTGCTTGCTTCATGGTTCTGCGAGTCAATACGTCCAAAAAAGGCATCGAAAGCAACATCATCCTCATTCGCATCCATTGATGCATGGGGTCAAAATCCACCGATGATGTCTTGTATCCAAAAATCGAATCGTATGCCACTGGAATGCTACCTGTCTCAGAGCGCCATACCATCGCTTGGGAATGTGCAGGCAACCCCGACGGAATCCCCGTTATCGTGATTCATGGCGGACCCGGGGGAGGTAGTCAACCCTCATATCGACAATATTTTGATCCACAGAAATGGAACATCATCCAATTCGATCAACGAGGCTGTGGCCAATCAACGCCATACGCTGACCTGGAAGAAAACACAACCATGCATCTTGTTTCCGATATTGAGGCCCTTCGAACTCATTTCAACATTGAGAC
>DUJC01000134.1 GCA_013330015.1 Candidatus Poseidoniaceae archaeon
AATGGCCCTGCAACTGACTCTATTTCAATCAAACGCTGAAGGTTTTCAGACTTCTTCTTCGTATTTTGATGGGCATGAGGTCTTGATGGTCTCTGCTTCAACGACGTAGATTCCATCATTGTACTGGAAGATTCCCTCAGCGTACACGGTTCGATTGTCACCTAATCCGTTGGAGATTGAACCAGCGTTTGAATAGTCGATAAGCAGATCATATTCTGAGCCTTCCAATACGAAGGTCATCGTCGTCTCATTGATGCTACCATCACGTATTTCACCACGAACCGCAACCTCTTCATCGATAAGAGCGCCCTTGTCCTCCATCAGTTGGTCCACTGTCAATGTCGGGGCAGGCGCTTGAAGAAAAATTGTTCCGAGAACGGCGATTGTGACAACTCCACCAATCAAAAGCAATCGGTTGCGATACGACAGCATTGTATCATCCTACACGACTGGACTGATGTATTTCAATATCTGCTCATGATGACTGTCGATGGTTCAATCCAACAGCTTCAGAAAGCGTGTCCATGTTGTGCTGCCTCATCTTTCGATGCAACCCATGAACGATTGACTTCGTTAAGCCAGGACCCTCAAACACAAATCCAGCATAGGCTTGGAGTAATGTTGCTCCAGCGGTGATTTTCTCCCAAGCATCTTCAGCATTCATGATACCACCGACACCAACGATGGGAAGTTTTCCTTTGGTGTAGGAATAGATGTGAGCAATCATTTCCGTGCTCTGCTGGCGAAGAGGTGAACCCGAACAACCACCTTGTTGCTTGTAGACGTTGTGTTCCTGATTTGGTCGATTAAGCGTCGTGTTTGTTGCTACAATTCCATCAATCTCGCAAGCCATTGCCGTATCCACAATGGCATCAAGTTCGTCTGTTGAAAGATCTGGTGCTACTTTGATCAGGAGTGGCTTTTTTGGCCGGCTTTGTTGTTGGGAATTCCTCTGGTTCACATCGATGCATGAAGTGAGAATTCCCTTCAGATGGTCACCATGTTGTAATTCTCGTAGCCCTGGCGTGTTCGGGGATGAGACGTTGATAACGAACACGTCGACGTATGGCCACAAGCAATCCATCGTTGTGGAATAGTCAGAAGCCGCATCTTCGAGAGGCGTCAATTTGGATTTGCCAAGATTGGCCCACACCGGTTTTGATTGCGGACCTGAACGTTGAAGTTGCTGTGCAACCTTCTCACTGCCAGGATTGTTGAATCCCATTCGATTGACAAGGGAACGATCCGCTCCATGTCGAAACATTCTCGGTTTCGGATTACCTGCTTGCTCGAACATTGTGACTCCCCCTATCTCAGAAAATGCAAGTCCAATTGATTCCCACCCACGAAGTGCCTCTGCACGCTTGTCCATTCCTGCTGCAATACCGAACGGATGATCAAACTCTAAACCAAAACAATGCATTGGAAGGTTTTTCTTTGGTTTGTAGAGTAGACGAAGTATTGCACGAAACACTGGATTTGATGATGCTATTCGCAGCATAAGAAGCGAACGTGCATGGGCTTTTTCCGAATCCTGAATGGCTAAAAGTGGCTTTGAAAACCAGCGAAACAGCCTGCCCATGGGCAACGCTCGAACCGATATCCTTCAATCCTTGCGTTTCTTCGGAGGGTTATGGAGGAGAATTCAGCCAGATGGCTTGCTGTTCGTGAAGCGTGCAGACGCATCCTTACAGAGGAAGGTTTGATACTCAACATCCCTCAAGTTCATATGGCATCTTGGCATCGCTTGATTCTCAATATGGCAGACTCAATGCCACAACGATTGGAATTTCCTGAGATTCGTGCTGGACCATTTTCTGTTGTCAAAAACGGCCAAGAACTGTTTGATTTTCAAACAGATGTTCCGAGTGATGAGAACGTTTTGTGGCTACCGTTTGAGCTACAAGAATTGATGGCTGATTTCATCCAGATGTGTTCTGAGTTGTTGCTCGCAGGTTATCCAGGCTGCAGCGGTTGTGGGTATCGTGATGATGAAGAAAAATGGAATGAATTAGCGCATCGTCATCGCATCGAAAATTTCCGATAATTTCACCAGATAACATAAGTTATCTGTTTGTATTTCAAGTCTGGCGAGCCTTCAAGTACAGTCGACAAGCGCATTGAAAACATGAGCATCGTTGTCCTCGCCGAGAAACCTAGTGTCGCCGAAGATATTGCAAAGATGCTCAACATAACCAAAAAGGAAACAACACATTGGTCTGGAAACTGGTCTGGAAACGACGTTGTTGTAACATGGGCCGTTGGCCACATGTTGGAGCTCAAATACATGGATGATTACAATCCTGAGTTCAAAAATTGGAGAAAAACTGCAGCAGATTTACCATTTGTTCCCGATGAATTTGAATTCAAACCAAAATCGGGATCGACACGTAAACAACTTACAGCAGTCAAGAAACTGATGAGCGATAAAACGGTTACAGAAATTGTCAACGCTTGTGATGCTGCACGTGAAGGAGAACTCATTTTCCAAACGATCTATCGATATTCCAAATCCAAATCCCCAGTGTCGCGAATGTGGCTCCAATCCATGACGACAGACGCCATACAGCGTGCTTGGGATGAGCGCAAATCCGCAACAGAGTACCAGAATCTTGCTGATGCAGCTTACAGCCGTAGTTACGCCGACTGGCTTATCGGGATGAATGGTTCAAGAATTGCTGAGGTATTTCTTCCCAAGAAACGAACCGAACGTGTCTCCCTCGGACGAGTACAAACAGCAACGCTTGCAATTCTTGTTGACCACGAAATTGAAATCTTGAAACACATCGCTACACCGTTTTGGACTCTCAATGCTCAATTTGAAGGCAGTGAGAGTTCGTGGAAAGGTCGTTGGGAAGGTGGATCCGTAACAGAGGATACCAAATCGCATTGGATTCTTACCCCTGAAGACAAGGAACGAATCCAAGCGCTCATCGATTCAGGTGAACAAGCCACTGTTACCCAAAAAGTGACAACAAGCAAAGAGAGACCACCTCTGAACTTCGATTTGACTACGCTCCAACGACAGGCAAACTCGATGTTTTCTTGGCCAGCGAAAAGAACGCTCAATGTAGCTCAAGCGTTGTATGAGCGACATAAATTAACGACCTATCCGCGTACTGATTCCCGCTTCCTACCAACCGACATGAAAGAAACCATTGACACAACTCTGTCCAATCTTGGACAATTGGATGAGATGTCAGGCTTTATTGACACATTAACAAAAAACGGTATGCAAAATGTTGCACGGAATTTCAATGATGCAAAGGTCAGTGATCACTTCGCCATCATACCAACTGGAAAGCTACCAACCTCCGGTCTTTCCAAAGATGAACAGCGTCTATACAACATGATTGTTAGGAATTTTATTGCTTCCTGGTACGGGGAATCGATTATCGAGAAGCAAAAAAGGACTGCCGATTTGGGAGGAGAAATTTTCAACAAAGAAGCCCAACAATATACCACACTAGGCTGGAGAGAGGTTGTGACAAAGAATCTCAGTCACCCAGAGGGCTGGGGCACATTAGCAACGGACAGTCCACTCGCTTCTATTTCATCACATGAATGGAATGAAGAAAAATCGAAGCCACCCACACGCATCAAGGAAGCACGACTCCTATCACTCATGGAAAAGGCTGGAAAGGATATCGAAGATGAAGATCTTGCCGAGGCGATGGCTGGTAAAGGCCTTGGTACTCCAGCCACCCGGGCAGACACGATTGAGAAATTGCTATCCAGAGGCTACATTTCACGTCAGCAATCTGGAGCGCTTAATGCAACACCGCACGGCATACGCATCATCGAGATACTTCGTCGAATTCCAGTTGAATGGATCACATCCGCCGAACTTACAGGTGAAATGGAATCCGCATTAACAGCAGTTCAGCGCGGGGAGTTGGAAGCATCAAAATACATGGAAAACATTGTTGAACAAACCACCGATTTGGTAACTCGAGTCAGAGACCATGATCGGAGTCAGTTGTTTGTTCATGATGAATCAATTGGCAACTGCCCT
>DUJC01000041.1:0-2016 GCA_013330015.1 Candidatus Poseidoniaceae archaeon
ACGAGCGTGGTAGTTTCGCCTGCATTGTCCTCTATTTAGAAATGGCGACCTTGAAAAATGAGATTCGGTTCACTTTTCGTTTTACACTGATTGAAACAAACAGCCTACTGCTCAACGATTTTACTTTCACTTTTCATTCACCTCTCGATTTTCTGTTGATATACGGCCGCCCGTGAATCTAGAATCATGAACAACAATGTTCCAACGAATTTTGCTGACCTAACAGCAACGCAAACCGGTACTGAGGAACCTCTCTGGTACCATCGAACGACAACAGTGTACGCATCTGCGAGCGGTAAACTACCTAACCGTAGCAAAGAAATGACATGGACACCATGGCATCAGCCCGGACAAGCAACAGTTCCAACCATCACGACAAGCATTCGCAACCTCATCAAGCGAGCTGCCCTTCGAGGTGAAGCTTGATGTCGAGAACAAAGCGGTTGAGAGATGCTATTGACGAGTACCTTGAGTCCGTCGAAGCGGCGAACACCAATGATATTCTTGATCACGTCAATCAGCGCTTTCGCTGGGGTGCAACCATGAACCAACTTGGGAACGTTCTCGCTCGAGATCGCCGATTCATCAAGGTCGGATTCGACGAAAACACCGACATCGGAGGGTTCCGAATGCGTGTTTGTGTTTGGGCTCGTGCAACCGCCTGAGAGAAAAGGAACAAGTGTCTATGGCTCTTGGCTGAGGTATGGCAAACAAACTTGTTGCATCCATACAGTTGATGCGAGTCAAGAATCTTGGTTTGGCTCTAATCGCAACACCTCTTGGCGCTGCGTTTGCGTTGCTTGATTTTGAAGCACTGCTCGATTATCCTGAAGTTGCCGTTGCGACTCTTTCGGTTCTGTTTTTCATGGCCGCAGGCAATGCGCTCAACGATTTGAGTGATGTTGAGATCGATAAGATTGCACACCCATCTCGTCCACTGGCCAATGGTTCGATCAGTATATCTGAAACAAAGATGTTGATTGGCATACTCTCCCTGTTGAGCATAGCCTCGCTTCTTGGATGCATCTATCTGATGGAAGGTTCGAGGGTGTATACTGCTGGGATTTATGTCGCAGCAATCGTTCTCATGCTCACTTATGACCATGGCCCTCGCACGAAACAGAAGGGTTTGGTTGGCAACATTGCCATATCCTCGCTCGTGGCTGCCGTTGTCCTCTATGGCGCCTCGTCTATAGAAGGACTCGGTGCACCTTTGTGCTGGTATGTATCAGGTGTTGTGTTTTTTGTTAACTTGGCACGGGAGATCATTAAAGATTGCCAAGATATGGAAGCGGATTCTGATTCGAGACAAACCTTGCCGATGAAGATTGGAAAGGAAAACAGTCGAATGGTTGCCTACGTGCTCACACTCATTGGGATTGTGTTCTTGTACATCCCATACTGGCAGGGACCGTTTTTGTTTGGACAACTGTTCCTTCAATCACCTGCAATCGTCTTGCTCATGAGCCTTAACGGTCCCATGTGGAAGGGTGAAGATTACACTGTTGCAACGCGACTACGAATCGCTATGCTCCTAGGTTTGGTGAGTTTTATCCTCACAATTCTTGTCTAAACAAGGCCCATAAATTCGCCCATTGCACCCCATGCTTCTGGTGCAATAAAATAGCACAGCAGCGACATCTGAGCCCACATTCTGTTTTCTGCTTGGTCGAATACAATAGAGTGTTCGTGATCCATAACCCAATCTGTGACCTCATCGCCACGGTGTGCTGGCAAGCAGTGCATGAAGCGCCATTCATCGTCCATTACAGAGACCATTTCTTCATTGACTTGGTAACCAGAAAACGCCTCCATTTTGTCAGCTAGATGCTCTTCGCCCATCGAAATGAAGACGTCCGTGTATACAACGTGGGCATCTTTGACCGCTTCCCTTGGATCAACTGTTCGGGTGAGTTCAGAGCCGTGCTTTGTAGCGTACTTCTGAGACCGCTCAACAACATCTTCTGCAGGCTCATAACCCTCAGGGACTGCATAGCGGAAATCAATACCGAGCAT
>DUJC01000041.1:2403-3943 GCA_013330015.1 Candidatus Poseidoniaceae archaeon
GACAACAAGGTTCTCTCTATCAGTGAAATGCTCCATGACGGTCATCAGGTCGGCTGCTGCTTGACAAGGGTGATGCTTGGCCGATAATGCATTGAGAACTGGGACAGTTGCATATTTTGCAAGCTCCTCGACGTCAACATGTGCAAAACATCGGTAGGTCATGCCGCCGAGGAATCTTGAGAGAACCTGAGATGTGTCTCCTACTGTCTCGGATTTTCCAAGTTGAATATCGTTCTTAAGGAGCGTTAGGGCGTTTCCACCAAGTCTGTGAATACCCACTTCAAAGGAGACACGTGTACGTGTGGATGGCTTTTCGTAAATGGATCCAATTGTCAACGTATCCAATGGCATGAAGTTGAGTGCAACTTCATCACCTTGTTTCCACAAGCGCTTGAATTCGATTGCCCACTTCAGAATTTGTTCAAAGTCTTCGTTAACGTCGTCGATGGCGAGGAGATGATTGACCATGGGCTATGGTCAAAGAGACAGGTTACAATGTTTTTCAAACAAAGTCGTCAACATCTTTCTCATGTTCGATGTCGCTAGCAAAGCCATCACGAGCATCGTTCATCCCACCAAACATGGCCTGTGCAAACGTGAGAATGTCTGCTAGACCTTCCTCGAGTTCACTGGATAGTGGAGTGAGTCCTGGACTTTGTGCGAATTGTTGCATGAGGCGTAGTTGGTTGATTGCGAATTCTGTACGCTGGCCACCTGCCTCGTCGTAAAGAGCCATCTCAAGGATTTCAAGTCGCTCCGACCACTCCAAAATCTTCTCCAATTCATCTGGATCAAGCAGATCGCTCTTGGAGAGGAAATTCTTGGTTGGAAGTCCCAATCGGAACTCAACAATCGACGAGAGGAGCATCTGTGAAACAAACCCAGATGGTGATCGAGATAGCATTGGGTCAAACAAGTAAATAATTGCTGACTGGTCTCGACCTAGGACTTCGATGAGGTGATTGCTCGCCTCACGGAATGCAAACAATTCGACCTGCCCAGGCGTATCAACAATCATCATTTCGCCTGTTAGTGCATGGAGTTGCTCAGCAACATCTCCGGCCTGTGAGGCGAGAAGGTCAGCTGCGAGAATCTGAGCACCGTTTGGCCCGAGATCGTACTCCGTCATGACTTCGGTCAGCGAAATTAAATCTCGAACATCAAACTCCGCATCATAGTGAACACGCTCTGCTCCAGGATCAAGATTCACTGCAATAACATCGGTCTCAAGGAAGCGAGACCAGCGTTGAAAAGACGTGACTAGCGATGACTTTCCTGCACCTGCAGTTCCAACAACAAACAGGACTGGAGGAGTACCACTATCTTGTCCGACCATGAATTATCCTCCAACCCAACCTACATGAACTCAGCGCCAAAAGGTTACAATCGAGCAAAACTAACCAACAGAACGGTTATGTGCTAGACAACAATGGCAAGGTTGCACTTTGCTATGTGGAGGAGAGAAAATGACGGACGAAGATACAAACAAACCTGAAGCACCACCAGGCATGCCGCCTATGCCACCAATGCCACCAATGCC
>DUJC01000041.1:4270-4403 GCA_013330015.1 Candidatus Poseidoniaceae archaeon
CAATGCCACCAATGCCACCAATGGGTGACGCCCCACCGGCACCTCCAGGTATGCCTCCAATGCCACCAATGCCTGAAGCACCGCCTGCACCTCCGGGTATGCCACCGATGCCTCCAATGCCTGAAGCACCTCC
>DUJC01000111.1:0-6685 GCA_013330015.1 Candidatus Poseidoniaceae archaeon
ACTTGGGGCACGGTTTACTACTTAATGTTAGGACCTGACATACTTAATGGCAGTACCATATGCGATGAATTCGTAACCTGCGGTCCTGTCGTCTTTTTGAGACTTCTTTGTGATCATGGAAGTCTCAACTCGAACGTTGATGACCTCATCGAATCCTTGTTGAAGTGCTTGTACACGCATGTCGTGCAAAACTTTGCGGCGCCCGTAAAGAAGCATCTTATCGAAGGATTTGATTTCTCCACCAAAGAAGTTCTTCCAGCCACCAAGCATCATTTGCCACCACGAAGGACCTACTGTAACACCCGACATAACAAGCATGGACGATTCCACATCGGTTGTTTGACTTGGCTTCGATAGGTTGTTGATTGGGTGACCTGCTCCAGAGTCATTCAATGCCTTTTCTTCGGCAGCCAAACGATCGATGATTCGACCTTGATGCCAATTTCCGAAAAGCCATGAACCAAACGTTGGTGCAACGGAGATTAGGAAAATCACGAAGTAGAAAATGAAGATGAATGGTTCCAAACGACCGCCTCATTGTACAGTAACAGCAGTTCCATAAGCAAACAATTCAGCAGCGCCGCCAGAAACTGCGGATGTAGCGAATCGTACGTTGACGATGGCGTTTGCACCACGTGCTTGAGCATCCAGCATCATGCGCTGAAGGGCTTCGTTTCGTGCTTCTTGAAGCAACTCAGTGTAGGCTTTGAGTTCTCCACCGACCATATTCTTGAATCCCGCACCGATGTCTTTGAAGACGTTCTTGGCACGTACGGTTGATCCTTGAACAAGACCGTATGAAGCGGTGATAAGTTTTCCAGGAATCGATTCAGTGTTTGAGAGATGCATGCCTTGTGACATGGGTTGTGCTCGACGTTGCAGTTTATGAGCGTTCGGCCGACATCAAATCAAGGGTTGATTGCGCAACCATTCGAGATCGGAGATGTACAACTGACGGATGTCATCCAAACCAAGAACGAGCATAGCAAGACGTTCAAGCCCCATTCCCCAAGCACAAACAGGGGACGTAATACCGAGTGGCTCCGTGACTTCTGGACGGAAGATGCCTGCACCGCCGAGCTCGAGCCACTTGCCTTTCCACTTGACTTCGACTTCGAGGCTCGGCTCCGTGTATGGGAAGTAGGCCGGACGAACTCTGACTTCAGGATAGCCCATCTTTTCGTAGAAGGTTTTCAGTGTGGTAACGAGCATCTGAAGATTGGCCCCTGGTTCCATAATGATGCCTTCAATCTGATGAAATTCAGGTAGATGCGTACTGTCGATGGCTTCCTTGCGGAACACACGATCGACCGAGAACACACGACATGGTTTGTCTGGATTCTTGGCAAGGTGCTGAATCGTATTGACCGTCGTGTGCGTACGAAGAAGACCACGCTTTGAAACCTCTTCTGAGAACGAACCAGACCATCCCATGGAACCAGTATCTCCACCGTGCTCGTGGATGTCTTTCCACTTCTGAATCAAGTCTGCATCCAATTCCAACGACTTAGGTTCATCGAGATAGAACGTATCTTGCATCTCTCTCGCTGGATGATCTTGAGGAATGAACAAGGCGTCCATGTTCCAACCAGCGGTTTGGACATAATCATCCACCAACTCAGAGAATCCCATTTCAAGGAAGATACGGCGTATGCGCTCAATGAGTTCTTGCATTGGATGCGAGCGTCCTGTTCGAGGCGTGGCGGATTCAAGCGTCACATCGAACGAACGGAAATCTGCGTTCTTCCATCCGCCAGACTGAAGCAGTTCTGGTGTTATTTCAGAAATCTGTTTACGTTCTTCAAGACCATCATCCGACATGGCTTTACCTGCATTTGTCAACGACCATGTTCGTGTTCGATGTTCAACGATTTCAATCAGTTGTTTGCGTCCTTTGAAGTGAGCAAGAAGGCGCTCTGAGAGATCCTCCTCGTCAGCAGGCAGGGATGTGAGGAACATGCCACGTGCTTGGAGTTCTGATTTCAACGAAGACGTATCCTCACACACAAACGTACCCGATTGAAGTTGGACACCGAGTTTCTTCAACAGTCCAACACCAGGACCTGCTTCATGTCGTTCGAATTTCGCTTGCAACTTGGCCATCGTTGGCTCGTCTTGGGATGAGATCCATGACCAAAGACGTGCTTCAAGCAGCCCATTGGCGATGGCATTATGACCTTCTTGGCCAGGGTGAATCGTACGTCGCACACTTTCTTGAACCTCGACGAATCCTTTGTCACTCAAACCTTGACCTGCACCAACAGCGACTGCTTGGTCGTTCCAATCGCATGCGTTCATGATTTGGTCGAGCGAATGAACATCGTTGCTCGCTGCGAGCATAGCGCGCAGCATTCGACGCTCAGGATTTGTGAGCTCAACCGTACCGGTCATAGCGTAGCGATTGCGCCAAATGGTTTCAATTCACCGCAGAATTATCGTGTGAGGTCATCAGTCTCCATCACGGTCGAACTGTGAGAGTATCGTGTTTAGTTCACGTTGACGCTCTTCCAATGCAGACCGGTCTTTCTTTGAAAGTTCAGCATCCTTGAGTTTCTCAGTGATCTCTTCGATTTCCGCACGGGCACTGAGTCGTGACTCATCGAGTTTCTTGCGTTCTTGGACCATCTTGCGCTTTGCAGAGCGTTGCTTGGTGACCTCCGCTTGTTCGTAGACGCTATCGGACAACTCAACCGATGTTGGGAATGGAATGTTGATGTTTTCCTTGCCAAATTGTTCGTCAATGTTTCGCAAGAGCCAGTCACGCGCGACGTACTCGTCACTGTAATCCTCTACCCATGTGTAGACGCGGAAGATCTTCGCAAAGTCTGCTAGTTCATGAAGTAGAATTCGTGGCTCTGGCTTGTTGATAACGTACGGGCATTCCTTTGCAAGTTGAAGCAATGTGTACTTGACGTGGTCAATGTCTTCCCGGTAATCGACACCGATATCGAGAACAATCGAGATACGACGTGCAACACCATCGCCACCACCACGTGCGTGGTTGATGACCTTCGACTCGACGAGCGTGTTGTTTGGAATAACAACAAGTCGCTCATCTCGGTCGAGGACCTTTGTTGAGAGGATACCTACGGAGACGACAGAACCCCATGTCCCTTCGACTTCAATTCGGTCGCCAACCTCAAAGGGTCGGTCGATGGCGAGTAGGAAAGAGTTGACAATGTTTCCGAGTGTTTGTTGAACTGCAAGACCGATGATCAACGAGAACACCGCCAGCGAGGCGAGAATTCCAAACAACTCGATGCCGAGTTGATCCAAAGCGAAGTACAGGCCAGCAAACCATACAACAGCACGGAGGAAGAAGACAATGATTGAGTTGCTTCCAGAGACTGTGACGCTTCCTTGGGAACTGAATTGATCCATCAGCACCGGGATGAGATGCTTAATTGAGACGCTCAAAATCGAAGCGCTAAGGATGACGTAGAATGCTGCAAAGATCGGTTCAGAAGCCTCAAAGGTAGAACTCGAAGTCCCCAAAATCCAACGAATCGTCAACTGTGCTCCAACAGCGAGAATCAGCGCATATGCTCGGTTTGCGAGTGGGCGATGGAGGTGATCATCCCAGTCGGCCTCCGTTGAGGTCACGAAACGCCACCATGGGCGAATGACGGCATATTTCGCTAGAACGAGGGAAAACAGGGTGAGCCCAATAGCGATGGCCAAACGAATGTAGTCGTTGAGGGCGTTGATTTCATCGAGATACTGCTGGTAGTCCATGGTAGCCCTTACCAAAATCCGGCGTACCCGAATATAAAAAGAATACCACCCACACCTTGATTGTCTGGTTCAAGTCATCCTCAGCAAAATTACGGCGTTGTTTCAACAAACAACAGACAACATGAAAGAGTCCAAGCAAATCGGTGTGCCATGGAACACCGAAATTCTCTCAATATCATCAACTCCAGTTTCCTCATCGGAATGCCGCTCCTAGCGCTTGTGAGCGTCGTTTTTTACAGCCTTACATACGGAATTTCTTGGGTAGAACCAATCATCTTCGTTGGATTTTACCTCGCTTGCGGCCTTTCGATCACGGCAGGATATCACCGCTTATTCAGCCATCGCACTCACAAAGCGGCGTGGCCAATGCGTTTGTTCTATGCTCTGTTCGGTGCAGCAGCCTTCCAGAATTCTGCCATCAAATGGTGCAGTGACCACCGACGTCATCACCTCAAGACCGACAAGGAAGAAGATCCTTACACGGTCAAGAAAGGATTCATGTGGGCACACATGGGGTGGGTCATGGTCGACCAAGGCGAGGAAATCGTCGAGCACGTAGAAGACCTGCAAGCTGACAAAATCCTTGCTTGGCAAGACCGCCACATTTTCCTGATCGGGTTCTTGGTGGGAATTGTTTTGCCTGGCGCAATCGGTTACCTTGCGCTTGGTGGAACCCATGGATTCCTTGGGGGCATGATCTACGGTGGTTTCCTACGTGTTGTCGTCGTTCATCATGCAACCTTCCTCATCAACTCAGCTGCCCACACTTGGGGGACACAACCGTACTCAACAGCAAACACATCCCGTGACTCACCAATTCTCTCCTTCTTCACCTTTGGAGAGGGGTACCACAACTTCCACCACACCTTCCAAGCCGATTATCGCAATGGGCACAAGTGGTACCATTGGGACCCCTCAAAGTGGTGGATCAATGTTGCATCGTGGTTTGGTATGACCAGAGATCTGCATAAAATTCCAAAGAAATCAATTGAATCCAGAAAGATGAAGACAGCGTTCGAACAGTCATCCGGAAGCGAGGATGTTCCAAGCGAGGTTCAAGCCAAACTTACCCAATGCGTTCAACAACTCCGAAAAGGCTTCACAGATTTGATGAAGCGGAGAGAAGAATACAAACTCGCTAAGATGGAACGAAAGAAAGAGTCGAAAGAGGCTTGGAAGCAACGCAAGGAAACCCACAAAGCACGAATCAAGGCGTGCAAGGAGCAGATTGCTCAGGCACGAATGGAATTCAAACAATTAATGCAATCCATCAAATTCAGCCAACCAATTGCATCGGTTTGAATCAATAGAGCGGTTCAAGTTCTCCTTCTGAAGCATAGAGACTTGGCCCAGATGCGAGATAGTAAACAGCGCCACGACCATCTCTCGAATCTGCTGCAGTAGCGTTCGGATTATCAGCACAGCCATCTGTGCAACCATCAGCAAATGCAACGTAGACGCGTCCTTGTCGGTCGATGTGCAGGTCGTTGAAATCGAGCAGGTTACGGTTTGAACCACCGATGTCGCGACAATCGCCCGAATTCAAACAGATCGACCCAACTTGAACAGGGTCATCAGTAACACGATAGGTGTGGAAGGTAGGATTCTCATCGAGAGCGTTCAGACTGAACGTGATGTAGAGGTGATAGGTTGCATTGTTTGGAGCATAATGGGCGTTCCCATTCCACGGATTCCCATCAATGTCGGATTGATTGAGCATCTCTGTGTTCTCGCTACCAAGGTAGGTGATAGCGATTCGACCAGGGTCACCCGCATCCGTCTGAGGGAAGACTGTCGAGATAACACCTGCTGGTGAAATACGAATGCTCTCTTGTTCCCATGTTTCGCCGGAATCCGTCGACCTCGACATGTAAACGCCTTCATCTGCACCGGTCCAAACGTGGTATGCGTTGGAATCGGTATCGGTTGACACCTCAGAATTCTTTCGTGGATTTGGTGTTCCTGCGTCACTGCCCATCGTACGCTCAAACCATGAGAATCCGTTGTCTTTCGAGACAATGACGGTCGGTGTTGCAACACGAGGCGTGACGTAGACTGTACCGTCTGGAGCTGTAGAAATCGCTCCATGGAGACCACCATTGGTCGTTGCGAGACCAATGATTTGACCACCAGTAGCAAAGGTCGCACCACCATCAAAACTCGTGAAGCAAAAGATACCTGCGAGTTTGTTGTAACAATAGTAGACTGCTGTTTCATAGAATCCACTCGTGAATTGTCCGAGGGCTCCATAGCCTGAATCCGTCCAAGGACCACTTGCCAGTTTGATGTGATCGTTGAGTGGTGTTGTTCCAGAATCGTGCGGGTTGCCCATCCACGTTTGGCCATCATCGTCGCTCCAACAAATCCACGATGTTTCCAATCCAATCATTTGGACACCAAATACGCGGTCTGTGATTGGATCGACCCAACCGTACGGATCACTGGTTGTTGGAGAACATGCAACTGGATCTTGCGTTTCTTCCCAAGACTGACCGCCATCGCAGGATCGCATGACCTTCTCCATGGCAATAAAGAAAATACAACCACTGGATGTAATACCAATGCTGGGTTCTTTTCCAGTTTCACCCACATCGCTAAATTGGAACGTCATGTTGATTGCCGTCATATCAAGAGAAACTCCTGTTTTGTCTGTGACAAAGATTCTCGAATCTTCTTCAAGGACCGGAACGGGTTCAGGCATGATTTCTTCCTCTCCAAAACAACCTGAGAGGGAAACGGTAGCCATCAGCAGTGCAAGCAGTACAGCCTTAGTGCGCATGGAGAGAACCTGTCATCAACCCCATAATGACCTTAGTGGATACTAATTTTGGCCAAAATCGTCCAAAGTTGGTGCTGATAGAGGTCTGTCAGTTGATTCAACGGTCTGCTGTTGGTTTGCATCCATGACCCATTTCTGCTCATCAATGTCGTTTGAATTTCGTCTCTGAAC
>DUJC01000111.1:7076-11056 GCA_013330015.1 Candidatus Poseidoniaceae archaeon
AGGAATCCATGCCCGCATTCTTTGGGAACAGATCTGTTGCATCAGGCACACCATCACCATCTGAATCGTATTTTGCTGAAGCGTCAAATGGGAATGCATCAGCATTATCACCAACACCATCACCATCGGAATCCAGCCATTCGTAAGCACTGTCTGGGAAGGCATCCTCGTTGTCCCCAATGCCATCATAATCACGATCGAAACATTCAGTCGCATCTTGTGGCCAAACATCCGAATTGTCACCACATCCATCACCATCGGAATCCAACCATTCCGTGGCATCATCAACAAAGGCATCGCTGTTATCGCCTACGCCATCGCCATCGGAATCAAGCCACTCCGATTCGTTCAGTGGAAAGGCATCGAAGTTATCACCATAGGAGTCGTTGTCAGAATCGGCCCATTCATCCGGATTCCTTGGAAACACATCGCCATTGTCACCATACCCATCTCCATCCTCATCGGACCACTCATCGACGTTATTCGGGAATGCATCGACGTCATCACCGATACCATCTCCATCACGATCTGGGCAACCCAGTGGAATCAAGGAGTAGCCAGATGCATTTGGACAATCATCACTGTTGTCCCCGACACCATCGCCATCGGAATCTGTCCATTCCTCCTCATCAGCTGGGAAAGCATCACCATTGTCTCCAATTCCATCCTCATCGGTATCGATGCATTCGTTTGCATCGAGAGGGAATTCATCGCTGTTGTCGCCGCATCCATCTCCATCGGAATCGAGCCATTCTGTTGCATCCAAGGGGAAGGCATCAATGCCGTCGTTGTAACCATCACCATCCGTATCGGGATTGCGCTTATCCGAACCGATCATATCCTCTACAGCATTCGAAAGTCCGTCACCGTCGATGTCCAAGTCTTCCTCATCTGAGCATCCATCTTGGTCAAGGTCGTAGGTATGGATACCGATGGCACCTTTCGGACAATTGTCCTCATAATCCGCAACCATGTCGTTGTCATCGTCCCAATCTTCGGAATCAGAACAACCATCAGCGTCGTAGTCAATCAGATTTGGACTGTACGGGCACGGGTCAAATGCATCGTTTTTGCCGTCACCATCTGTATCGCGTTGAGCTGCTGAACAGCCATTTGCATCCACTTCAGCATTGAGATCTGTTCCTGGGCACACATCATCCACATTGAGTACGCCATCAGCATCATCGTCCCTTTGATCCCATGAGCATCCAGTTTGATTCACCATGCTTCCGTCCTCTGTCCATTCGCATGTGTCGATTGCATCAACAATTCCATCGCCATCAGTATCGGCTTGACCAACGACTTCGGTGGCAAATCGACCGATGTATTGGTGCATGGTCTTGGTCGGATGTGCCTTATCGAAGAAGATGTATTCATCCACGTTTGATGCAACCTGGTCTCCATTGTTGCAAATGGGAAGAGGAAGCAAACCAGGATTTCCTGAACAAGCCGCTGATTGTGTGTTGGTCAGACCCAGTGCGCCCTTGTTGTCTATGATGTCATTGAAGATTGAATAGGCGTTGACTTCGTGAACTGTGATGCCTAATTCAAGGCGTAGGCTCCCGATCAATGTTGCAAGTTTGTTGTTGTAAGCCACCACTTCTGATGCTGTGTTCTGTTGTTGTGTTTGACTACGTCCAAGGATTTCGGGAGTTTTCTCAAGCGGAGGTAGATTTGGAATCACAAACGTCGTAGCACCCGCCGCCTCAAGTTGGCGAATGTGGCTCTCCATGTTGGTGACAATCGTATCAGCGTTTGCAGTCCCGTAGAGGAAATCATTACCACCAGCCCATAGTGAGACGACGTCGTTTGATGCAAAATTCGATTGCACATTTGCTAGGTAACTCGTGATTTGTGAACCAACATTCGGAATCAAAAGATAGGCGAATCCTGCTCCTGTTTGAGCCCCGCCAAAGGCACGATTATCTCCAGCAGAGGTTCCAAAACCGTGCGTCGTTGAAACACCGTACGACTGCGATAGATGTTCGACCCAAACCATTCCATTCGAGAACCTCCCTTGCCAGTATGGAGGTACATCTGGAACGTTGAGAATTGAATCCTTAGCGTTGCCCATATCGCTTAGTGAGTCTCCGAAAACAACAAGATTACCAATAGGAGCAATCACTCGATTTTGGAATACGGTGAAGGATTGTTCTGCTTCAACCAACAACGCTCCTGAAGGATCGTAGAGATCAACCTTGAATGTGTAAAAGTGGTTTCCGTTGTAGAACTGCTTCAATTCGATGACATTCGACGTCACTGTTCCTGTTGCTTTGAAGACAATCGAACCTGAATCAACAACCGTTCCAACAACATCTTCGAGGTTCCAAGCGATGGTGTAATTCGTGTTGAACTGCGCATTTTTAAGTTGGACATCGATGAGCACGGTCTCATTTGAAAGCCAATCGTAGCGTGAAATCTCAGCGTCGAATTCAATGGCCCGAGCGTCAGCATGGACTGGAAGCGTGACGAAGAGGCTTGAAATCATGAGCACTGCTAACAACCCATGAGAGCGCATGAACAACAACCAACGGTTTGTGTTACATTCTCATACATAAAACAACATCGATGGCTTTGCTTGAAGGCTATGGGTTCGGAACATTTATTCAAGGCTCGACACGACGGAAGAATATGTCAAACGACGATTCATGGACCGTTGAGGAAGCAATTTCAAACTTGAAGAATGCAATGAATGAAAGCAACCAAAGCGCAGCAGACCTCTTCTCATCCATCGATGCGAACGGTGACGGTGAAATCAATGGTCCTGAATTGTACAAGGGACTTCTTGAGCACCTAGGAGACGCATTGTCGCCTGGTCAAGTTTCGATGATCATCAAGGCACTGGATGCCAATGAAGACAACCGAATCGACCTCTCCGAACTTACGACTGCTCTTGAAGAAGAGGAATAATCTCCGAAACAACACCAATGGCACTGGAACATGCAAACATCAGTGTGACTAAGGCTTCCAATCCGTCTGGTGAAGATGGGGCTTGTATTCTTCAGCTTTGTGATGTTCTTCTAATCGATCGAGGAGCCAAAACACCCAGTGGAATGTGCCCATGCCGTCTTTTTCTGTGACACCGCTTTCCTCATGCATGATGTAACCCATCTCAGCTACCTGCATCATGCGTCGCATACTTGGCCCTATCAATGAGAGATAGCCATTATAGAAGGAATAGACAAGATCGAACGAAAGATTTCGATGATACGTCATGACAGCGTGGTTTGCCATTAACACAATAACAGCATTGGATGCATCTTTTTGTTCTCTCGTTAGAGCCAGCAACTCTTCAGGTGTTGAATTATGTTTGATGACAGCACCAAACGTAGCAAAGCCTCGTTGAACCAATGGATTCTCAAGCGATTGTGCAATGGTTTGGGAAATCTCATAGCGTCGATTTCGATTCACTTCCATTACTTGGCGAATACCAAAAAGCAGTGTGAACATGATAGCGAGGCCACTCAGTGCCTCTCCCAGGTTTGCTGCTGCTTCGAGATCCATGGTATTCCATCACTCGGCTTCAGTCACTGCGCCTGCAGCAGAAGAAATCATAACACTCGCCGGGGCTGTGTAGGGAGTCGATTCAAGCCGGCGTCCCATCCCAAGGAGAACGAGGAAAACAAGACCTTGGAAAGCAGCGCCTACCAAGAACAGATTTGCATAGCTTCCATTGACCATATCAAGAACTCGCGGAGAGAGGGCATTTCCAGTGAACGCCCCCACGTTGATGAGTGTCATGTAAATCGAAAACTGTGTACCGCCCAACTCCTTCGTGGTGACGGACATAAGCAAAGCGAGTAGGTTTGCACCTACAATGGCCCAAATCAGGGTCCAGAAGAGCCAGATGCCTGTCATGAAGGTTTCATCGCTCCAATTGCTGCGACTGGCTGACCAAAGGATTGTCATGACCGTCCCCACACCGACCGCTGATAGAAGGACACGTTGTGATCCAAATTTTGAACCGAGGATACCGCCAA
>DUJC01000008.1 GCA_013330015.1 Candidatus Poseidoniaceae archaeon
CATCAAAGCATTGAGGCTTTGCATGGTTACGATGGTATGGCCCATCGAATTCATCGACAACTTCGAATGCATTCACTCTCATTCTCAACGGTTCTTCTCGCGTGTATCGGTCTCGGCGCTGTGTTGCTTCTTGGACTCCATACATCCTTGGGCGAAAATGTCTTCATTGTTTCATGGGGAATGCTTCTACTTGCTGTCGGCTTCCATATGGTCACACGAGAACATCGATTCAACATGGTTCACAAATCTGGATTGCTTGACGCATTTGAAGCTCCTGTTCACCCTTCGACCTTGGAAGGTGTCTTCGACGATATGATTCGAACCCACCTCGATCCATTGCTTCGCTCCAAATACGACGAATTGATGCGTAGCGTGCAGAGTCACGTCAAGCGAGGCGTCAAACATGATTACGCAAGGGAAAAGGTTCTGATGACCTTGTATCGCCATTACAACGGTCTCGATTCGAAAACGGTTCGCCTTGAACTTGAGGAAGTGCTCAAGGAGGAGGGGGCAGATCTCCTCATTGAGGACGAATCGTTTGGACTGGAACTCTGGCTGGAACTGATTGAGCATGCTCAAGAGCAATGTCCGGCCTTCTTCCGCTTGATTGACAGAATCGAGCAAGACATGGAGTTTGGACGTTCTCCTGCCCTCAAGGATTTGGTCTTCGAAGTCGATTTGGAGAACGTTGTGACCAAGCGAGCCAATCTCTTCGTTTTCATGCACAACCTTTCGAAGAAGAGTCGAACTGTTGTGTTCAGAGTCCAATCCCCAGATTTCCGTCCAAATCAAATTGCAATGCGCTACGATCTTGCGCCTGGTAAAGAGATGTGGTGGTCGAGTGAATCTTTGCCTGTTGCAGTTGAAGGGAACGAAGACGTCCTCGGTAAGATGACTGGGTTGCTCCGTGATGGGACCATGGCCTGGCAAACACTTCTGCCGGAGCGATTTGGTGAAGCTACAGTTTCCGTGCGTTTGGAAGAAGTCAGTGGTGATCTTCTCATCGGTCGTCAAATCAACGTTAATGTCCGCAATGAATTCCGCACTCGTTTGCGACGCCTGGTTACGGTGTCTGCACAATTGCTCGGCTCATTTGTGATCGCTCTGGGAGCAGTCCTTGAATTGTTGGAAATTTTCAACGTCTGAACAGGATTTTTCAAGCCATAGGTTTGAAATGCAAAACCACTACGCAGTGGTATGTTGGGTTCGAAAGACCAAGCAGACGAACGCCCTGATGCAGAGTTGAGAGACCGCTTGCATGCTATGGAAGCAAAGGTACGCAAGTTGCGAGATGTTCGCAACAATTTCAGCTCAGACGCTCGTTCTGCTGCTGAGCAACGCAACGCTGTTCAAGCGCAATACAAAGAGCACCGTGAAAAGGTCGATGTTGTTCTTGCTGAAGTCAAGGCCATCCGCTCAGAGGTTCGAATATTCAAGGAAAAGAGAAACGCCATTCAAGACCAGATCAAGTCGGTCATTGGTCAAGCCAAAGGACGCCGTGGTGAGAAGAGCGAAAAGAAGAGTGCAACAGCAGAACACGCACAGTTGAAGCGAGATGTTGCCCAACTCGAGAATCTCTACAACACCTCTGCCATGGGTCCAAAGAAGGAAAAAGAGACAATGGAGAAAATCAAAATCATGCACCGACGCATCAAGGAATTGGCTCCAGATGTCGAAGCCTTTGAGTTGGTTGCTGTCGACCTCGATGACCTCGATTCTGCCATCAAGACGCTCAAGGCAGAAGCCGATGCTGCTCACCAGGCAATGCTTGAAGCTGTTGGTCGTGCTGATGAAAAATCCAAGGAAGTGGATGAAGCGTTTGCACATCGCGACTTCCTCAAAGCAGAAGGTGACCGACACCACAACGAGTACGTCGCACTCCGAGCCAAGGCTGACGATGCGCATGCCAAGATCGATGAGATGATGGCTGACGTCAACAAGGTTCGAGATGAGTTGAATATGGCTCGTGAAGAACGTAAGTCATGGATGACTGAGCACAACAATGCAGTTACAAAGAGTCTCAAGACTGGTGCTGAATCCGAAGAGGTTGCTGAAGAATTGATTTCCAGTCTCCTAAGTGAAGGAACACTTACCTTTGGAGGAATGGGTCAAGAAGAAACCACAGCCGCAGCAACACCACGTCGTGGTGGAAAGAAGAAGAAGATGGGCCGAATCGACATGTCGGCTGGTCGTCGACGACGTTGATCAACATGCTTGGCATCATCATGGCCGGCGGCCAAGGCTCCCGATTGCGCCCAATTACGGACGTTCGTCCAAAACCAATGGTTGAAGTTCTTGGTCGGCCAGTCATCGACTTCGTCAAAGATTCGATGGTTCAAGGCGGTGTAAACAACCTCATCGTAACAACAGGCTATCGAGGAGACATGCTCGCTGCGCATGTTGAACACTGGAACACGGATGGACGAACTGCTCGAATCAACCAAGAAGCAACACCCATGGGGACAGCGGGAAGTGTCCGTCTCTTACTTGATGAAATCACAGAAACCGCCATCATCGGTTCTGGAGATTCCGTCGCATCCTTTGATGTTGCTGCATTGCTCGAAGCACACAAGCGCAGTGGTGCAAAAGCGACGATGGCGTTGTGGGAAGTTGAAGACCCAAGTCCGTTTGGTATCGTAGGTTTGTCAACAACCAACGAAGGTGATGTTGACAGCACGCTCCGTGAGGGTTACATTCGGCGCTTCAAGGAAAAACCAACGCCAGAGGAAGCATTCAGCAATGTCATCAATGCAGGATTGTACATTCTCGAGCCCGAAGTCATGGCATTGGTTCCAGAGGGAGTAAAGTACGACTTTTCGAAAGATCTCTTCCCACGTTTGCTTGAAATGGGTTGGCCAATGTATGCACAAGCCATCAACGGTGTTTGGTTTGATGTTGGATCTCCCTCGGAATTGATTCGAGCTCAAAACGTTCTCATCGAACGTAAGGATGAACTTTCGTTTCCAATTCCTGAAGGCGCTCGAATCGAACATGGTTCCTTCATCGATCCAACGGCTCTTGTGCATGAAGATGCAAC
>DUJC01000123.1:0-1707 GCA_013330015.1 Candidatus Poseidoniaceae archaeon
TTCAAATCCCTCCCTCGATACCAAAAACACGTTTCTGAAACCGAATTGTCTGAACATTTCATGCAAAACCGTTTAACGCCTGCTCGCTTCCCCTACGTTGAGGGATGTCTTGACCATGTCTTCCAATCGCTTCGTATTTGCAGTATTAATTTCGCTGTTTTTGGCTGTTGTTCCACTGAACAATCCTGTCGAAATGCTGTCCGACACTGCGGAAATACAATCCGTTGGAGCTTCACTTGAGGACTATGAATTGTACTTTGACGATGGCACTTCGCTCACGACCAAGGAGCCAACAGGGTCCAGAAATGAATCATCGCTCCTTGAATCGGGTGTGACATTCGATACTGAGGAATTGATTTCAGACTTGACCGTTCATGGCAAATCTGGGAATGAAGTCCGTATCTTTGCTTACATGAAATTTGAGAGTCCTGAAGTCAATGCAACCGCAGATATCACCTTCAGACTCCTTGCAGGCAATCAAGAAGTCGATCGATTTACAGAAACACTTGACAACCCATGCACATCAGGACTCTTCGGTAACGATTGCTCTTGGGTTCCATACCAAATCAATCTCGTTGTTGGATCGGATGGCTATCTTTTCGGAAATGGCAACCGAATTAAAATCGAAATTCAAGGCGACGCCTCGTGTCAAGGACAAGGAGGGCCCTTTGGAGGCGGCAGTTGCGATGTCACTCTAGCATATGGAACCGAAGTCGGAAATGGTTACTCTCGAATGGAATTCCGTGCTAATGCTCTCGCCGGTTCACAAGTCAAAGTCCACGAAGTTGGCGATGGGTGGAGCGAAACCGAAGTTGTTGAATGGTCTCCTACGCATCTTTCTGACAAACGCAAAATGCAGTTTACGGTTGATGTTCGTGATGCATTTGGCCGTGCCGACATCGATTCCGTAGAACTGGTTCTCTACACTCCAAACAAGGCATCTACAGTCTTTGACCAAGAGTTCGACCCGAGAACAAATCAATTGAAGTTAGACAATAATGGTCTTGTTGGTACGTACGAGTTTACCTATGATTCAGGCATTGCTTACGGAGAATACCCGCTGAGTTTGTTAATTACTGATGTGCAAGGTCATGTCATTGAATACGTTCATCCACAGGGCATTACCTTCCTTGAGTATGATGTGTACCTTGATTTCCCCGCAACACAGATTCCAAAGTTGTTGGTCGCTCCCGGGCAAACCTCGTCGATTGAGTTGTCTGTCTTGCACACCGGTTCGCTCACTTCTGACCTGCGTGTCGAAATGGAACTGCAGCAATCGCTCCCATCCGGCTGGTCAGATCCTAACTGGGATAGCCCCGGCGGATACATGCTAAGCGGAGGTGGCTCATCGGCTCGACCTATGCTCACCATCCAAGCTCCAGAGGATTTGAGTTCACTTGCCGACAATTACCAGATTATAATCGAGGCATATGCTTACGCAACCACAGGCGCTGACAGCGGTTCACAAGTTCGTCTCGTTTCCATCGCAGTCGATGTCGAGAAAGTCAATCAGTTCGGTCCTCCCCGAATCGACGTGTATGAAGACGTCGAGCAACAAAAGCAAATCTTTGCTTCAGATCGTCCAGATCTGTACAATGAGAACCTCTCGCATTACATCGACTACGACAAGGTTGGCGACTTCTACATGAGCATCAACAACGTTGGATTCGATGACGATAGTTACCGAATTCGAATCCAGGAGATACC
>DUJC01000123.1:2121-3406 GCA_013330015.1 Candidatus Poseidoniaceae archaeon
ATTGGTCAAGGTGAGAAATTGGTGCTCAAGGTTGAGGTCTATCCCCCGTTTGAACGCGATGCAGTCGATATTGGTTTGGTCCGTCTCAGTGTTACTTCGGACAGCAGTTCAGATGAAGTGTTCACGACACCGGCTGCTTGGACCGTTCACCGCACGTTCGGTATCGTTGGTGAAGTTATCTCGGATTCCGACGGCGGGACCCTCGGTCAAATTGGCCCAGTGTCTCCGGGTTCAACTGTGACATACAACGTTCGAATCACCGATTCATCCGATGATGCGGGTACAACGAACTGGGTCATCAAGAACCCTGCAGCATTGCAACGAAACATCGACAACGACCCTGCATATGCAACATGGATGTACGATATCACAGATATCGAAGGCAACATTGCACTCGTCGCCCCATTGACAGGCGGTCAGTATTATGATATTGAGGTTGAAATCACCATACGTCAGCAGGTTGAAGCAGGAATCCACGTTGTCTATCTCCAAGTGGCAGAGGAAGCCGACGGTGAAGAGGACCCACGGTACTTCGACCTTCCATTGACCATTGAAGTTGATGAGGAAGTCGTTCCTGGAAATCTCATCGTAGAGCAAAAGTCGCAAGCGGAGCGCGTACGAGCGGGTCAAACCGTTCCGTTCGAATACCGAATTGATAATTTGAATAACGTCGAAGTTGATGTGGTCATTTCTGTGAAAGCTCCAGACGGTTGGGACGCTACATTGGATGATGGTGAAATCATCTCCTTCACGCTCGATTCCTTCTCTTCGAGAGATTTTACGATGCAAATTACTGCACCGGAGAAACTCAAAAGTGGTGAGATGGTTGAATTTGAAATGACCGTTACACCAACAAATTACCAAGAATGTACAGCGAACCTATGTTACATCCAGAAACCCACCTTCGAATTTAAGACAGAGAATTCAGGTGTTCTTAATTCTATCATGAGCGAGATTGAAGATCCAGAACCGACAACCTTGGTTCTGTTCTTCTCCGTATTGGCCCTCGCTGGTCTTGGTCTGTATCGCCGCGGCCAGAACAAGGTCAAGGCGCAGATGTTTGCGGCTATGGTTGAGCCCCAGGCCATTGATGCAGCTGCTGAAGATGAGGTTGATGCTGATATCATCGAAGAAGAAGACGAAGAGGAGGTCCTTGATGACCTTGACTTGGAGCTCATTGACATCGAATCCACTGAAGATTAATCTTCGTTTGTATGAACAACGCACCATTTCCCTTATGTGCTATTGGGACGACCATAACACATGAATGGGGCGGACACGCTGA
>DUJC01000119.1:0-1921 GCA_013330015.1 Candidatus Poseidoniaceae archaeon
AGATTCAAACCGTGTTTTTCGAACTCGAAAACAAATGACGCGTATGGTCCAAACTGCTGCGGACATCATCCATACCATTTTGATTGAAACGGTTCAGACTTGGCCTTCTCTCGATCAATCACCTCAATTTGATGTCGCTATGATTGAGGCTTGTGTAGGTACGGATGATTATCGACATCACCTGTCGATGTTGCAATGGGGTGCATCACAAGTCCAACGTATTGCAACGCAAAACAATCGAAAGATCATCCGTACGGCTCGAATTGAATTGATGCATGACGCACGAAGAGAAGCATATGGTCGTATTGGTTCAATTATGGGTCGTGTAGGTCCCTCTCTGAAATGGCTCAATGAATCGCGTGAGATTCTGAAAGCCCTTCCACAAATCGACAGCAGCTTGCCAGTCATCGTCGTGTGTGGTGCTCCAAACGTCGGTAAGTCTGCGTTCATTAGTGCTCTTTCATCTGGAAACATGGAAGTTAATCACTATCCATTCACAACAAAGCAAATTCACATCGGTCACTTTACACAGCGCCGCCTCCAACATCAGATGGTGGACACGCCGGGATTGCTTGACCGGCCAATGCATGAACGAAATTCCATCGAATTGCAAGCGATTGCGGCTCTGGAGCACATTGGAAGCCTGGTTCTATTCCTCATTGATCGGACTGAGGCTTGTGGCATGTCGTGGCAAGACCAGATGAATCTCTTGGAAGATGTGGAGCGGCTCTTACCTGGTACGGAATTGATGGTCGTGAGCTCGAAGGCTGACGCACTGAAGCCACTTCCAGAAGATTGGGATTTTGTCAAAGAATCCGAAGAGCGATGGAGAAACAACGGTTCGCAAGGCGAACCAAAGTTACCTCTCCTCCTAGATGATGAAGGTCGACCAACGATGAGCGCTTTAGAAAACGTTGGACTAGATGCGCTTCGTTTGGAAGTAGTACGTAAAGTCAAGGCCGCGGAAGTGGTTGATCCGCTCGTTCTACCCGAAGGTTGGCACCGCTCGAGATAATTTTAGATCAATCGGGCAAGGACCGGCAGGATGGTCAAGAAAGCAAAGATGCCGAAGAAAACAAGCATCCATACACGCATTCGCTCCTTGTTTTTCTCATCTTTTTCGTACTTCTTGACGCAATCTTCGTCTTTGCAGACGCGCTCTTCTGCTTTCGCTGAAATATCGATGCCGCACACTCGACAATGCTTGTGTGATGGGGTGTGAGCCATCGCTTTCGAGCGTTTTGGCATGTTCTTGACTTTCTGCTTTACAGCGGATGCATCGACCATCAAATCACTCCGGCTGAACCAAGGTTCCTTCGAATGGGCGTCCTTCCAATGCATCTTCAATACGACGGATGTCACGTCCATCAAGAACGCCAATTCTCAACCCACACTCAATCGCCCAATTGACAGCAATGGGGTCAACTGCAGCACTTTGTCCTGGCTGAAGCGCTTCCTTACCTGTGATATCTTGTAGTTCCTTGAGCGTGAGTGTGTCGAGAGGTTTAGCATCGTCGTTGGTGCGCGGATCTGCTGTGTAGACGTGCGAAACATTGGTTGCGATGATGACATGTGCTGACCCGGCATCTCGTGCGAATGCAACGCTCACCGCATCGGTTGTATGGCCCGGCTTTGTTCCACCCATGATTACGATATCGTAACGTTTGAACAACCTTGCAGCATCGTTTGTTGTTGTTGGTACAACGTCGGCAACGTTGCAGCCTATTTCTGCTAACATGGTTTGCAAGATCGTCGCATTCAACCGTGTGGCTGCGATTCCAATTTCATCGAGTTTAAATCGGTCGGAAATCAAACTTTCCGCCAACGTAATGCCTTCTCGTGCGGGTTTTCCACCACCGACCACGAGTCCAATTTTCCGACCATTGCCTTCCACATGAACGATGGTCTGTCGAAGTTGTCC
>DUJC01000119.1:2302-2743 GCA_013330015.1 Candidatus Poseidoniaceae archaeon
ATGATGGTTGGTGCGACCATAGAATCGCCTCGACAAGGCGTTTCTTATGGCTTGTCCTATCAAATCCAAGGCGAGAGTTGAAAACCCTTGGTCCGACCCCAACAGACAGGGGGTCAAACGTTGTCGGACGATGGTGAACTTGCAACGAGAAGGCTCCGTCTCAAACTTGCGCTTGAGGACCTTCGTGAAATGAAGGGCTTTGGAACTGAACTTGTAACAGTGATTATTCCGCCGGACCGACAAATCAGCGATGCTCGATCACTCCTCCAAAACGAGCACGGGCAGGCTGCAAACATCAAATCCAAATCCACCCGAAAGAACGTCCAAGGTGCCATTGAATCTGCAATCTCGTCGCTTTCGCGGTTCAAGAATGCAGGCGAACGAGGTATTGCCTTGTTTACGGGTGCTATCATCGTCGGAAACAACAAGACTCGTCAAACA
>DUJC01000046.1:0-919 GCA_013330015.1 Candidatus Poseidoniaceae archaeon
CGTGTATCGTGGGTGAGTGCATCAAGGCTGAGGCTGCTCACCTCAGATTCTCCAAGCGCTTTTTGTTGAGAAGGAAACCATCGGTCAAGCTCACCCGCTTCAACCTCCATTACTGCATGTGCGGTGTAGTCGCGATAAGCCTCCCATTTTACGATGTCTTCAAGTTCGCCTCGCTTTTGCTTTCGTTCGATGGAGGCATTGGCATAATCGATGCATTTCTTGAGAAACGAGATGACGTGTGCTTTGCCTTCCATTTTCGTCACCTCTTATCGTCGTACTCTTCCCGAGTCATAAGAAATTGTGCAGGATTTCCAGCCCATACCTCCCCATCTGGAAGGGGTTTCGTCAGAACGGAACCTCCTCCAAGCACTGCCCTCTTTCCAATGTGAGCACCCGGTAGCACAGTGCATCCTCCTCCGATGACGGCATTATCGTGAATGTGAACTGGAATCCATTTGGTTGCATTACCTGATGGTGGATACTTGTCGTTGAGTATGGTCGAATTTGGACCGATGAAAACAGAATTGCCGATAATCGTCTTGTCTGCGATGTAGTTCGACCCCTGTATGTTGCTGTTGGCTCCAATGGTGACGTTACGGCCAATGTGGCACATCGAACCGATCGAAACATTCTCGCCGACCTTGAGATGTTTCCCAATATAGCATGGTTTGTAGGCATACGATGTAGTGGACAAGGCCACGCGCTCGCCACCAACGTCTTGGTCCATGGGTTACCCTCAATCTTCGAATTCAAGTTCACGCATGAGCATGTCAACGTGACCTTTTGCTCGAACGTTGTATCGGCACCACTTGATGGTTCCATCGGGGCTAATAACGAAGGTTGATCGGACGCATCCCAGATACTCTTTGCCGTAATTCTTCTTCATGCGCCATGTTCCGAACAGTTCGTGCAAATACCC
>DUJC01000046.1:1310-4092 GCA_013330015.1 Candidatus Poseidoniaceae archaeon
ATGGGATGCTTCGGAATCTTTGGAAACGCCAAGAACGACGTGATTATCTTTGTTGAAACGACCCATGTTGTCTCGAAAATCGCAAGCTTGCTTCGTGCATCCAGGCGTAGAATCACGAGGGTAAAAGTAGAGAATCACAGTCTTGCCTTCTGCGCCATATGTGGCTAAATCATGCTCATTTCCCGCAGAATCTTTGCATGCAAAGGAGGGGGCGTTGTCTCCGATCTCAAGGGTAACAGGTTTGCTCATGGCTGTTGGATGTCGATGCACGTCATCAATGCTTGGTTTTGGCCGCAAGAAGTCATTCCAACATTATGATGCTAAATGCATAAAATATGATGCATAATAAATAATTTGATGATTTAGAGGCAATTGTTTGATAAACTGCCAGTGAGGAAGACTTGTCATGGCGGCTCCAAGCATGACGCGACGAAGCCGCAAATACTTCAAGAAAATTCAGCGTGCTAAAACCAAGTACGAACTCCAAAGCATCGCTTCGACCATACAAAGCGATCTTGACCGTCGCAACCTTTCCTACGACGAGGCACTGAACCTCGGTAACTTCATTCAAAATCGAGCGGATCAACTTCCGGGGACGTCGATTGTTTATGCTGTGTCCGATCGTGATGCATATCGCCGCACGCTTGAGTTGTATCTTCGTGACGCGCTGCTGACTCGTACTGAGCAATTGTTGCTATGGGAAGAGCGAAGAAGACTCGGAATTTCGGATGAGGAACACGATCGTCTTCTTAATCAACTTCTCGAGATTTGGAAATCGCAGGGTAAGACCGTGACCATTCAACGATTCGAAAAGGCAGGAGGTAACTCTGATGTTTAGGCAGAAGTTGCTTCCAATACTCCTAGTTGTGTTGCTCGTTGGCCATCTTGCTTTACCATTCGCTGATGCATCCACGACAACCGCACGATCAGGGCCTGATTTTCAAGTTAATGAGGTACTTTTTGACGGAGCAGGCTCCGTCTTTACCAGCAGTGGTTTGGTTCTCGCCCCAAACACACACACCGTTAGGATTGATGTTTCAAATGCTGGCTCATCATCCGGCAACGCCTTCCTTTCTCTGGTCCACAAGGGCTCTCCGAACGCAGCTGAGCAGGTTGTAAATACCGTTGACCTTGGCGTTATGGCTGCGAATTCAGGGCCTGCGACTTACTTGATGAGTTGGACTGCAACAACAGGACCGTCACAAACTTTGTTTGCTCGCATTTCAGGTGCAAACGACGCCAACATCGCAAACAACGAATATCGCAGAGATTTTGATGTCGAACGGTTGCTCGATTGGTCCATTACGACTCCTGAAACCCTTCCGACCGTTACCTCAGGGAGTACAAGCGCATTCTTGGAGCGTACGTCACACAAATTTAATGTCTCAGTCGTCAATGACGGAGTTATGCCATTCTCTGCTCGTATGCAGATTGTGCTGACGAATGCCTCGGCTACGCCATCGACAGTCAACATCGATTCAGAGATCAAGACCATTCATCCACCATCTACGTACAACACAAACATCGGAAATGTTGAGGCATTACCTCTCAACGCTACGTTCGATGCCTCCTCATTTTCAGGCTTGTGGAACATGTCGGTTCGTGTCGTTTTGGATGATGGAAGCGGTCCAGTCACGGATACATACAAGGAATTTGATGTAACATTTAGTGATTACATTGCGGAACTCATCGGTGCTGCAAAGCGCACCACCTCCCCAGGTGATTCGACTACACTGTTTTACACTGTGAAAAACATTGGGTCGACGACAGACAGTTTCACCATCAGCGTTAGTTCCACTCAAGGTTGGGCAGACACCTCCCTCGACGGCACCTTCACTGATTTCCTCATAAGCGGAGCAACCACACTGGTACCCATCCACGTCACCGTTCCGCATGGCACCTCATTGTCTGATGTTGACATCATCTCATTCTCAATAACCTCTGCTGGAAGCGGCCACACTTTGTCCAATACAACTCGAGTCATGGCTGGAGAGTATCTTGAGGCCACAGTCGACATAACAAACGACACAACACACGTACTTCCAGGAAAATCGGATACAATTGCATTCAACATCACGAACACTGGAAATGCCATGACATCCTTTGATCTGGTTGCAGGATTCACATCGAATCCTCTCAATTGGGTTCACAACATATCGATTGATAACACTGGTGAATTGGCTGTTGGACAGACGGTTTCAGGGTTTATTGAAGTCGAAGTGCCGCCCATTCAATTGCCACTTGTCCCTGCGGAAGACAACGCTGCGGGGAGCAGTTTGAACGTGTACGTCACGGCAATAGCTGATGCTGGAAGCATTCCGAGTTCGGATTCAGGGCAGATTGAAGTCCGGCCAGCCATTGTTGTCGACCCCGGCCTTCCTGTCGACACGATCTTTTTGACTCAGAGCGATGTTCTCAATGCTGGTTCGACAATCGGTGTCAATGAAATACTTGGTCTCAATGTTGAGGTTCGCCATAATTTGGTTTCTGACCTGTCAGAAACCATTGATGCAAACATCACAGTGGGCAATATTTCCTTTGAAGCGCTCACTTCAGGTGGATTCAACGAAGCCGATCGCTGGAACGCATCAGTGACTCCAAATCAGACATCTGGTCTCACACTCGGAGAGTCATTCCCTGCATCACTTGGAATTCAAAGCCGAGTCGGTCAAATTCCGCTTGCTGGCACAGTAAAAATTCCGGTAACAACAACTCCAACACTCGGTGGTGTACACACTGCCTCCTCTGTGTATGCTCCAACGATTGAACAGAATCTGTCGAT
>DUJC01000072.1:0-1003 GCA_013330015.1 Candidatus Poseidoniaceae archaeon
GTCAAGTGGACACGAGGCATACCTGGTCCTGGAATGTAGCCAAAGCAAGGATGGCTGCTGAATCGTTCTGCGCTCGTCATGAGCATTTGGTAAAGCGTCCGGGGGTCGTCTCCCTCAGGCTTCTCCCACTGGCGGTCGTCAGGCTGTCGTTCCCACGCAAGTTGTTGTTGCATAGCCTGCGGTGTGCATTGCCACACTTAATTTCATCCCCTACTCTCCATGGTTAGGGGATTTTCGAAATGGCATTGGCTCTCCAGTCTGCGCCACCGTTTCGATTTGCAAGTGGGGAGGCTGGACTTGGATGCCACATGGCATCGATCGGAATGTCGGTGAGGGCGGACTGAGCACGCTTCTTTGCGTAATTACCGACGCCAACAACAGCCTCAATTCCCATGATCTCAACAACGGATTTCAGATGTCGGTCACAGGCTTTCAAAATCGGTTCAATGGTTGATTTTGGAAGATCAACAGGCGTCACATTTCGCCCAGTCTCGCCTAGGATGAGGAGAGGGCAATGGTTGACGACAAAAATGTTGGAAAAAATGGCCTCAGACGATCCATAGTGGTCGTATAACATCGACCAAAATCGTGTTCCTGAGACTTCTTGACGTTCCATCGACAAACCTTCAATCGGGCGTTTTGGATGGGCGCCTAGGGGTGTCTGTACATCTCGTTCTTCGATTTGAAGTATGTCGCGTGCCATCGCAGTCGCCCCGAATGGGACGCCGGTTTGCGCCATTCCGTACGGACCTGGATTCATCCCGAGCAACAGTGTCGTTGCACCAAATTCACTCCATTTGTCGATGAATTGTTGGTGAAACTCCCAAGCATAATCCAGTGGGTTGGTGACGTGTGCTACTGACTTGTGTTTAAGGATCCGATTCTTTCCTCGGTTGCAAGCCTCGGAAAGACGCAATGCAGCGTCTTTCAGTTGTGCTGAAATGGATTCTACCATGGAAGCTCTTCCCCTGTATACTCAAAAAATCGTCCGGACTGCTCAGCG
>DUJC01000072.1:1401-2719 GCA_013330015.1 Candidatus Poseidoniaceae archaeon
TCTCCACCCATGTCGGTTTTTGCCCAACCTGGGTGATACGATGTCACTGTTATGTTGTCTGGTTGCCCTTCAACTGCGAGGATTTTGGTAATCATGTTCAGTCCAGTTTTGCTCGTTCGGTACGCATAGGACCTTCCGCTCATACAATCATCAATCGAGCCCATGAGGCTGGAAATGTTGGCTACTTTCGTTGGTTTCTCACCTTGGAGAAGCGGCCATAGGGCTTGTGAAACGCGAAGAGGGCCAATGGTGTTGACATTGAGAACTTCGAGAGAGAGGTCTGGGTCGACCGCTTCCAAAGACTGCCATCGTCCGTCCATTTGCCCTGCATTGTTCACGAGCACATCGATGGATGGAACAGACGATTTGACATTCTTTGCAAAGGTCTCAACCGATGTTGTCGAAGCGACATCGAGTTGATACACAATCATCTGTTCATGATGAAAATTCATTGCTTCAGGATTTCTCACACCAGCGATGATTGTGTGTCCATCAGCAAGCAATTGTTTGGTAAATTCAAGCCCTAAGCCCCGGTTTGCGCCAGTGATGACCCATGTCGCCATGGCTCGAGGTTATCGAGGAGATTCTTTGAGGTTACTCGTCTGCAAATACGGACTGTATCGTTGAATCGAGTTGAACTTTAGCCGACGCAAAGATCGATTCGATACTTGGTCGTTCTTCTTTGCGCTTCAATTTTGCACGAGCAGAAACGATGTTCCATGCTGCTTTTTTGCCGATGCCCGGAATGGCTTCGAGCTGTTTTTCAGTTGCTGCATTAATCTCCAATCCGATCTCAACTCCAGTGATTGAACGAGCGCCATGTCCAGTGATCATGATGCTGGAGGAACGTTCGAGCGGAATGTGATATGGAACGCCAATGAGGATAGGGTAGGCTCCGATTTGACGACCAAAAGTGAGTCCCGCACGCCCATGCACATGCTCACCTACGTGCTCTTCTGTGAGGTGGACTGGTAAGCGAGTTCGTCCATCATGAGTCTCCCAATGCACGTCTTTGAGAACGTGACCAAGGGGGAAGAGTTCCTGAAGGAGCGGTGAGTCAATCGTATCACGAACCGCTGATTTGAAGCTCTTGAATTCTTTTTCTGGAATGTCTTGGAAACCTTCGCCTTCAACTTGACGAATGTTGATACGTCGTAACAGCAAGCCCTCATTGCGTAAATCACGGAGAAGATTGAGATTCAATGAATACGTTTCGGTACGCTCACCGTTCAAGCCTGCGATAAAATTCAATCCAGGAAGGAGTTTTGGAAGACCTCGTTCACCTCTTTCTCTCCCGTATTGATTGATGAGTCGGAGG
>DUJC01000142.1 GCA_013330015.1 Candidatus Poseidoniaceae archaeon
TCAGCGATGGTTCGCAACCGTGAGATGGGACTCATTGTCACCTCTGCCGAAGTTGCTGAACCTTACATCCAATCGTGGTATGCTGATTGGAATCGTCTTGACAATGTTACGGATTCCGACAACGATGGGATGCCAGACATCTACGAGGTGAATTACGGCTTGAATCGAACCGTTGCCACCATTGACGGTGTCTTGGAGTCCGACACAGACAACGACAATGATGGTCTTTCCAATCTCGATGAATACACGCTTGGCGGCGACCCGTTCAATCCAGATACGGATGGAGATTGCATTCTCGATGCTGTTGAAGTGAGTTGGGCCCAAGCTACAGCTCTTGATCCATCTGTGGAAACAGTTTCACCTGAAGATGCGATCAACATGGTAGATGCTGATGGCGATGGCATCAACGAAGCAGACGCACTTGGTTGCGACCTTGGCGGAATTGAACCGGTCGATCCGGGTACCAACGAAACGGACGAACCAAGCACGGACGATGATCAGGATGGTGTGCTCAATGCCGCTGACGAATGTCCTGGTACACCTGAGAACACACCAACAGATGTTTCCGGTTGTTCGTTGAATCAAAGGAACGAAAAAGCAGGCGATGCAAGCGGTGAAGCTGAGGAAGGATTCGGTGAGACGTTCATGCTCTTGTTGATGATTGGTGGCCTCCTTCTCCTCATTGGTGCTGTTTACGGCATTCTTCAATCACGGAAAGAAAACGAGGCTCGAAAAGATTGGGTAACCGATCAACACATCGATGATGTTGTTGGAACCGAAGCGCAATGGGAACAACCCGTTTTGGATGGACGTAGTGATGAAACAAGTTCTCCACTTGCGAGTGAGTTAGGGCGATTCCCAGGGTGGGATGAAGCCATGGTACAACAATATCTTGACCATGGATGGACCCTCGACCAATTGGAAGAATACTATCAACAACAGGTTGCAGAACAGGGTTGAGTCGCGTAACCTTGACAAAGGACCGATTCCAAGCACAACCATGGCATACAACTCGACCAACCCTGTCTTCAAACCGGCCTTTTGGAATTCGATTCAAGGCAATGACAGAATGACGCTTGAAGGAACACTGCAAAAAACTGGTATTTTGTTCGGTTTGGCAACGGTCAGTGCAGTGGGCTCGATTGCCCTAGGCTTCATCATGCCAGGTCTTCTTTACCCGCTGATGCTCTTGGGCATGTTTGGTACAATGGGAATGGGCATGTTCTTGTGGTTTTCTCGGCCTTCTGAACCGACAGCGTTTGTCCTCGTTTACGCAACGCTTGAAGGATTATTCATCGGACCACTGACGCTCGTGTTCGAGATTCTCTATCCAGGGATTGCCATACAAGCTGGACTTGCCACATTTGGTGTTGTAGCGTGCATGCTCACCATCTACTCAGTTGGGATTCTGCGTCCAACACCTACCTTTAACAAAATCGTGTTCACCCTTGCCGGTTCGATTTTCCTGATGTACCTCATCAACGTCTTCCTACTTTTCCTCACACCGTGGACCATACCTTTCCTTCATTCCTCAGGACCAATTGGAATAGGAATCAGTGTCTTCATCATCACTGTAGCGTCGCTGATGCTGATTTCGAATTTTGGTATGATCGATGCAGGTGTTCGCATGGGCGCCCCCAAGAAGCAAGAGTGGTGGGGCGCTTTCGGAATCATGGTGACTGTTATTTGGATCTACTTTGAGATGCTCCGATTGATTGCTAAACTACGAGATAACAGGTGATTTGTTGACACGTCCATTGCCAATCGCTGATCTCAGTGATTTCACATCTGGTGATGAACAACGAATCAATTCATTCATTCAAACCATCGGGGATTCATTGGCCGATATTGGCTTCTTTGCCTTGACCAATCATGGCATTGACCTCTCACTGATTGAGGACACATACGAGGAAGCAGAATCCTTCTTCATGCTCGATGAATCCGTAAAACGATTGTATGCAAAACCAGAGATTTCTCATCAACGTGGGTATACGGCCTTCGGTGTTGAGCATGCGAAAGACAATCCCGCACCGGACTTGAAGGAATTTTGGCAAACGGGTCGAGGGCAACAAGGAAGTGAAACGGACAACAAATATCCGATGAACATCTGGCCACACGAGCATATTCCGAAGTTTCAGGAAAAGGTCGATGACCTCTACAACCAGATGGAGATAATCTCAAATCAACTTCTTGCAGCATGCAGTTTGTATCTTGGTAAGCAATCCGATTGGTTGCCTTCAATGGCTGAAAAAGGAAACACGATTATGCGTATCATTCACTACCCACCACTCGATTCCTCAACACCTGATGGTGCTGTTCGTTCTGCTGCGCATGAGGACATCAACTTCATCACACTCCTGATGACTGCGACTGCATCTGGTCTTCAGGTCATGGATCATGATGGAACATGGATCGATGTTGAGGGCAATCACGAACAAATCATCGTTGATTCAGGGGATATGATTCAGAACCTCACGAATGGATTGTTCAAATCGACGACCCATCGTGTTGTCAATCCGGGAGATCCGACCCAGCGTCGATTCTCAATGCCAATGTTCGTGCATCCTCGCAACGAAATTGATTTGACACCACTGCCTGAATTTATTGAACAAACCAGTGGTTCTGCTGACTATCCATCGATTTCAGCAGGCGACTACCTCCACCAACGTCTTGCAGAGATTGGCTTGGCCTCAATCGATGAGAGTTGATTTTGATGCACATCCCAAATCTGCTTGCAAAAAAGCGGGATGGATTTGCGCTCACTCAAGGTGAAATTGAATGGTTCATTCAGCATCTTCATGAAATTCCGAACGAACAGATAGGCGCATTTCTGATGGCTTGTCAAATCAATGGCTTGGATGCTCAAGAAACAACCTACCTCACCAAAGCCATGCTCGAACAGGGAGAACGCCTTGCACCACGTGATGCTGCAGTCGACAAACATTCCACCGGAGGCGTCGGCGACAAAATGAGTTTGATTCTCGCACCAGCATTGCGCGCTTCCGGGGCGGTTGTACCTATGCTTGCAGGAAGAGGTTTGGCGCATACTGGGGGGACCATCGACAAGTTGGAATCTATCCCAGGATTCAACACAGGTCTTTCCATCGATGAGATGACGACAAACCCGTGCTTCATATCGAGACAAACTGCAGAAATCGCTCCGACAGATTCTATTCTGTATGCCATCCGTGATGTAACCGCAACGGTCCCTTGTATTGGATTGATTACGGCATCCATCTTATCGAAGAAAGCTGCAGAAGGCATCCAGTCGCTGGTTCTTGATGTGAAATTTGGGCGAGCAGCGTTCATGCAACACTCCGAAGATGCACGAAAACTCGCTCAATCCATGGTTCGTGTAGGAACTGAACTCGGAATTGAAGTAAAAGCACAACTCACACAGATGGATCATCCCATTGGGAAATGGCTTGGAAACAGTCATGAGATTGCTGAGTCCATTGCCTGTCTCAAAGGAATGGGGCCGCATGATACAATGGAGTTGGTGTATGCTCAAGCAAATGCATTGGGTTTTGACATTTCAGGGTCGATTGCGAATGGGTCAGCTCTTCTCGAGTTCAAATCCATGCTTGAACGTCAAGGCGTTGAACCCGCTCTTGCTCTGCAACTTCTTGATGATCCATGGAGCGTCTTGCCACGTGCACCTCAACAATACACACTTCTCGCAGAGCAAGCAGGATTTGTGGCCGATCTTGATGCACTCGTCATTGGCCAAGTTCTGTGTGAAGCAGGGGCTGGTCGCTCGAAGCAAGGTGAAGACATTGATCATGGTGTAGGTATTCAGATACACAAGCACATTGGTTCACCTGTCGAAGTGGATGATATCATCATGACCTTGGATGGCCCGTTTGGCATTGACATGCAACTTGTCCAACGATTGAAGAATTCCATCACCATCTCTGAATATCAAGTCGCTGTTAGCTCCCGAATCCTCGAAACAGTTACAATCTCCGATTGTTCGACGACTTGAATTGATGGAAGCCATCATAAAGGAGATGTTAGTGGACAAACTCGCCGATTTAGCTTAGCTGGTGGAGCGTGGGACTGTTAATCCCAAGGTCGTGGGTTCGAGCCCCACAATCGGCGTAA
>DUJC01000031.1:0-5733 GCA_013330015.1 Candidatus Poseidoniaceae archaeon
TCACCAGGAAACGCCATGGTTTTGATGAGTGCAGCAGGCTTCGTTTGGCTCCAACCATTACTGAACGTTGGACCCGATCTCAAAAATGCAGAGATCTGTCTCGGTGAAGGCATCGATTACGCTTGCCATGCAACACCTGGACTCGACATCGTGATTCTTCCTATCATGTTCATATCAGGAGCGTTGATGATTTCTGATCGTCGTTTGTCGAAACTCAAAGGCGGATTGGACATGAAATTGTCCATCATCCAAATGATGTGTCTTCTCACTGCTATCACTTGGGCTCTCATTCGTACTGGTGCTTCTGATGTAAGTCTCGAACTTGGTGGCGATATCGCACCTGCAGGTTGGCTCTTTTTCTCATCTGTAATTCTCGCCATTTACTACATCGTCAAGCCACAACCACCCGAACTTGTGCATGATGAGGAAGCCTGATTGCGCAAGCAAAAACCGTCTCTAAATCGCGCTTTTGCTCATGATGAACGTCGCGCACCTTATGTAGGAAGAAAGGTCGATACACACCCGGATGGGATGCTATGAGTGCTAGCGAGAGCAGGCAGGATGATGCTTTGGACGCTGCTCGAAAGAAGCGTGCAAACGCTGACCGTCTCAGCCTTGCTGCCCTCCGTAGTCAATTCACTTCCTCACCAAAGGTATCGACCGATCAGGCTCTTTTGACAAGCGCTCGCTTCCGAGAGGAGGAGCGTATGCGAGCCGACATCCGACGTGAACGTCGACTTCGCCAACAAGCGATTTCAGAGCGTGTTGCAGCCATGCAAGATGCCATTGCCAACGACCTTGCCGTTCAACACGAACTCACCCTCGATGCTTTGGAAAAAGAAATGCGTTCGGAAATGGAAGTAGAACTGGCTGAGATGGAACGCTCCGCTCTTGCTTCTGAAGAGACACGTATGCGTGAACAACTCGATCTTCGATTAAACCGTGAAATCTCCAATCTTCAGAATCAACTCGAGCATGAGCATGACCGACGACTGGAAGAGCACAAGGAGTCCATCAAGCAGTCGATTGAAGCCCAACTCCAAGACGAACATCGTCGCCGTCTTGTCTTGCAGAAGGAGCGACTTGCTCTTGAATACAATCAGCATCTTCAGCGAAAGATTCGCGAACTTGAGGCAGACATCGAAAAGGAGATGGAAGCACGTTTCGTCGAAATGGAAAAGAAGGAAATTGAAACCTTGGAAGAAGGTCACAATGCCCGTCTTGCAGAGCGAGAAGAGCAACTCCGACGTGGTATCCGTACACGTTTGGAGCAACAACTTCGCAACCGACTCCAGCACCGTGAAGCACGTCTTCGTGCAGAATACGATCGTCGTAGTCTACGACTTGAGGAAGACATTGCTCAACAGTTGCAGCAAGAACTCGAGGTTCAACTTCGTCAAGAGACGGACGATTTGGAAGAACGCATGCGTGAGGATGTTGAACTTGCCATCGCTCGACGTCGTGATGAACTCCGAGTTGAGATTCAGAAGCAAATCGAATCAACCCATTCCGAGCGATTGAGCGAGCGAAAGGGTCGGCTAAAGGAGAAGTACGACATCACGTTCTCTAAGGCTGTTGATGATATCTCGAAGGTGCTCAAAACCGAACTTGAAGCAGAACTTGCACGACGGTCCGATGAGGAGTTTACATCCTATCGCAACACTCGTGAGGCTGAAATCCAGAACCGTCTTGCTCGCTTCCGCTTTGAGCGTGAAACCGAGTTACGTGGTCAACTCGAAGAACAATACGAGGCTAAGCGAACCGATTGGGCTGAACGTCTTGAAATCGAATTCCAGTCCCGTGAAACGGCAGCCCGCAAGGCCATCATGGCTGAATTGGATGGACAACTTCGTAACGAGCGTTTGACCTTTGAAACCGATCTTGACCTCCTCAAGGAAGAGACGGCTCTTGAACTCGAGGTCGATATGGAAGAACGCCTTGCGGCCTTCCGAACACGCAAGCAAGAAGAAATTGCTGTTCAACTCGAACGTCAACTCGACAAGCGTGAAGAGATCATGCGCAACAAGGCCCTCATCGATGTACGCAAGCGAGAGGCATCCATCCGTGCAGAAATTGAAGCACAACTTGGTCTCAAGCGTGCGGAAGTTCGTGACCGTCTCAACAGTCTTTCTGCGAAGATGGATTCCTTCCGTGAAATGGCTGAATCGAAGATGAGAGATGCGATTACTTCACAGATACAAGGTGAAATCGACAGTTCGGAAGCCGAACTCAAGAGTCGTGAACAAGAGTTTGCTGACCTGCAGCAGACCGATACACGTGCTGAGAAGCGTCAGAAGTGGATGCAATCCATCTCCGGTCAAGCACCTGCTTCTATGCCGATGGGCCAGGACCCATCCACACTCGGTGCACGTGCACCTGCTATGAGCGGCATGACGCGAACACTCGGAGGCAACATGGAAGGCCAAGGTATGGGCTTGGCTGGAATGCGTACTCCAATGGGTGGTGCGAAGCCACTCGGTCAAGCACCAACGCTACGACCAGTCAAGGCTCCAATCGGTTCAGCACAACCAGCCGCACTACCGAAGCCAATTGAGCGTCAAGTGCGAATGCCAATTCAACCACCAACCCAAGTTCCAGTGGTTCAACCGACTCAAGAGCTCCCTGCTGAGGAGATCGTTGTTCCAGTCGGCGCTGTCGAAGTCAGCATCACCCCTGGTGATGATGGTCAATTCGGAACCAGCGATGATGAGGCTCGAATCACGAAACGAGACCTGACCGAAGTTGAAGAGGTCATGGAGGAGGTTGTCGAAGACACTGTCGAGGCTGAAACAGAAACGGCTACACTCCGGCCTGTTCAAGGCACATTGACGGCTTTGAATGTCGTTGAAAAGGAATCCAATGATGAAGAGGCATCCGAAACTGCAACACTTCGACCGGTACAACGCTTGACCCCGCTCTCAACCCAGCCGAAGGAGGTCAAGACGGCGACCATCACTCCAGTGCGAAAAATGGTTCCAGAGAAACAACGAGGACCACCTCCAAGTTCAAAGAAGGGCGAGAAGCCATCTTCAGATGAATCTTGATTGGACATCTATGCGTCTGTTTGATAATTCCAAACGGTGTCGCAGGTTTATGCGAACCACGGCCAGTATTGTTCTGTGCTTGCTTCTAACACACCTTCTCCTCCCGATGATGCCTGCATCAGCCAATCTCGTTGATGCTGGTCAAACCGAGAGTATGAGCGAAAAAGTCGTTGCTTGGGAGCAGATGAACGACGGTAAAATCCTGAAAGTGACTGGCAGTGGTATGCTGAGTGTCAACAACTTCGAAGCAGGTACACACTCGGTTGTTTGGGAACTTGATCTCAACGTTACAGCCAAATCGGCTACCATCGATGATGGTGAAAACCTGGTCGCCATCGCCCACAACTCCGGTGTCATCATCGTTCAGATGCAACAACAGGTCATCATGCAATACCTCAACACAACCAACCCCGTTAACGCTGTTGATTGGGACAATGATGGTGATATGTGGCTTGGTTATTTTGCTGGACAACGGCAAGCTGAAGAATGGTCCGGAGGCATCCCATCAGGTGTTTTCACCAGCCCACATTCAGGTGGAATGACGACCATGCTCATCACACCGAATGGTGAGGTGCTCACTGGAGGTTACGACAAGCTTGTCAAGATCACATCCAACACAGGCATACTCCTTCAGCAACTGACCGAAATGACCTCAACAGTCAATGTGCTCGCAACGGATGCTGACGGCCGCTTGTTGGTCGGTACTGCAAGCGGTGATTTCTATCGCTACAATTTGACTGACTACACCTACGACGTGATGACAATCTCTTCTTCAGCACAGATCGTCTACATTAAGCAAATGGATTTTGCAACCTACCATGTCGGCACACAATCCGGTGAAATCGTCGAGGTATCTACAACGACATTTACAGAAGGAAACACCTACGATACGAGTGGAAGGGTCATTGGTTCTCTGAAAGGATCAAATGGTGAAATCTACATTGTCTCTGGATTCTCTACCTCGACCCGAATCCATCTCTTCGACATCGACAGCGATGGTGACGGTGTGACGGATGCGTTGGATGCGTTCCCGGGCGATCCAAATGAAACGATGGACAGCGATGGTGATGGTGTTGGTGATAATACGGATGAGTTCCCAAATTCTGCCGATGAATCCATCGATTCAGACGGCGATGGCGTTGGTGACAACACCGACATGTTCCCATCAAACGGAGACCAAACCATTGATTCCGATGGTGACGGATACGGAGACAACAGCGATGGTTTCGATGGCGATGCGTATCCACAAGATGCCTCACAGTGGGCCGATAGCGACCGAGACGGTTACGGAGACAACCCATCGGGAACGACGCCGGACGGCTGTCCAACCGTCAATGGCTTCTCAACCGAAGACCGCTATGGCTGCCCAGACGGAGATTTGGACGGATACTCAGATCCTGATGAGAACTGGACCGCTGCTCAAGGAGCTGATGCTCTACCATCCGATGGAACCCAATGGGTCGATGGCGATGGTGATGGGTATGGCGACAATGCACTTGGAACCAACCCGGACAAGTGTCCGACTAAGGCCGGTACATCGACACGTGCTTGGCTTCCTGACCCAGAGAACCCACAACAGAACACAGAACTTCCATCGCATGGATGCGAAGACAAGGATGGCGATGGATGGGCAGATGCTTCCGAATCCAACGGCATGGATGAATTCCCTGATGAGCATCTCGACATCGATCGTGATGGTGTAGGTGCTAACGCTGATTACAACGATGATGATGCCCGTGTCCAAACCGAGCAGGATCACTGCAACCTTGACTTTACAGACGTTCGTGACGTTTGTCAAGGATGGAGAACGCCTGCGTACGTTCAATATGTAGCCGATCAAATCGCTGCGAACGAAACTGCATTGAGTTTCAGCGCCTGGAATACGAGCGACACAACGTCGACAACATCGGATAAAGCATGGTACGAAAGCGAAGCAATGACCGATGCACTTGTCTACGGGGGAGCCATCTTTGGAGGACTCACGGTTGTTATCATCATCGTTGGCATGATCATGTCTCGACGAAAGGTTGCCACGGTCAAGAAGGAGTATGGCGGAGCACTGCCAAGTTCAGCGGCTATGGATGAAGCACTTGAAGGAACAGCAGGCTCCTCCGCAATGGGCGGTGTTGAATCTGATTCGTTATGGGATGATGATGTCAAACCACTGGAGATGGATCAAAAGGAAGAATCCGGTTTTGAAGATGAAGCGATGGATGAACCTACATCCTCAGAGGAAGTGTTTTCTGATGAACAATCGATTGAGTCGATTGCTTCGATGGGTGCAGAACCCGAACCTGTTGCTGAGGAGGCTGCTCCATCACCGGCTCAAGAAGCACCAGCAGAAGCACCACCTCTTCCTGCTTCGGGTCTCCCAGAAGGGTGGACCATGGACCAATGGAAATGGTATGGTCACGAGTATCTTGCCAAGTATGGCAACGAGTGATCAGCGCCAAACAATAGGTAAACTTGAGCGAAGTTCGCCGAGTTCATTCCCTGTGTAGATTGGTCGCCCATCCTCTTTGAGGACGTTCATGATGAGCCAGAGTACAGCGTTCCAGGATTTGTTTTCTGCAAACAATTCGACTTCACCAGCCGTTGCTGCAATGAGCAGTTTGGCCTCATCGGTCGAATCATCAAACATGGCTCGAATGAGTTGTTTGGTCGTGAACATATAGCCAGATGGGCGCCA
>DUJC01000031.1:6073-9100 GCA_013330015.1 Candidatus Poseidoniaceae archaeon
TCGTTCACCTCAGACCTCGAATGGAGCCATGTTCAATCGGCTCACAAGGTGGTCAACGTTAACATCTGCAACACGCTGCAAGTGTGCTTGCAGGGTGTCGAGTTCACCACGCATTCGAGCCATCTTGTGAGCTCGAATCAGATCTTCAAGAAGCGTATTCACACTCTTGTGGCCACTAACCGTGCGCATTGTATTCAATTGTCTTCGTACTTCGTAACTTACACTTACCGAGGTCATTCCTTCTCCAGTCATTTGTGCATCCCGGTACCAAATGATTCCCTTCCCTACTTAACCCAACCGCGCGAAAGAAAGGAGCGAGAGTTGATTTTCAGACCTTATCGGCGATTCGAGAGCAGTTTTGGATGCTCTTTGACACCAAATTCTCGCCGCATCTCTTGGACACGGTTGTGGAACTCTTTGGCTAAGGTCCAGTATTCGAGCGAACCTGCTCCAGCACCACTCGCTCGTGGTTCGTTAAGCAGCACAGTCGGTGCTCCGCTCCACGGTGCTTCGGCGACTTTGACCAAACGCCGAATGGTCGTGTTGAACACCTTGTTCGGAATCTTTCGAGACACTTCGGTACAAACGTGTCGACTGAGTTTCGATCGAGCATCAACCATGGTCATCGCAACACCGAATATCTTCAGATTTCGATTGATGCGCTTCTGAATCATTTTGATCGAGTTCATCAACATACTGAATCCTTCAAGGGCATAGTATTCTGCTTGAACAGGAACCATAACCCAATTGGCTGCACACATAGCATTGATGGAAAGCAATCCAAGCGATGGAGGCGTATCGATGATGATGTAATCGAATTCATCAATGATGGACTCAAGGCCTTCTCGAAGTCGTGTTTCGCGTCCAATCTTGTGGGACAATTCAATCTCAGCACCAGAGAGGTGGATATCGCTTGGAAGCAACCAGAGATTCTTGATTTCGAGATTCTTTGGTGCCTTTTTTCCTTGTCGAAGGATAAACGCCTTTTGCATCGCATCGCTCAATTCGCGTGGCGTCAAAAGGTACTCTTCCATGAGCGGCATGGGCTCACCAGAATCGTTGGCGAGAACGTCGTAGGCTGTCTTTCGAATGTTTTTCTTTTCAACACCGAACGATGTTGCACAGTTTCCTTGAGGATCCAGATCAACGAGCAGGACCTTCGCAGGAGGAACACCTTGCTTTCGTGAACCCTTCGCAAGTGCAGCCGCAAGGTTGACTGCTGTCGTGGTCTTCGCACAACCACCTTTCTGGTTGGCAACTGCGATGACCATTTTGTAAGGATTCATCGTCATTTCAGGCCGCCTCGTGCATAACCACAGGTGTCACCTGTTTTGAACTTCGGCATGAATTCGAAGTTCATGCTCAGGAAATCACAGGGACTGGAACTTCCGAGAGGATCTTTCGAACGATGTGCATACCGGTAATTCCTCGAATCTTGGCTTCTGGTTTCATAACGATACGGTGGCTGATGATTTGCAAAGCAATGCCCTTGATGTCATCAGGAATGACGTAGTTTCGGCCAGCGATGGCTGCAGCAGCACGTCCTGTCTTGAACAGAGACTGCGAAGCACGGGGCGAAGCACCGTTGACAACACGGTGGTCTTCACGGGTCCGCTGAACGATTTCAACAATGTAGGCAAGAATGGCTGGGTCGACGTGAACGGTCTCGAGTGCCTTTTGCATAGCAACGACCTTCTTTGGCGAAGTGATTTGTTCAACATCGTGCTGATCCTTTCCACGGAGTTTTCGACGAGCGAGAATGGCCTTCTCTTCAGCACGGTCTGGGTAACCCATGCTCATCTTCATCAGGAATCGGTCCATTTGCGCTTCAGGAAGCGGATAGGTTCCTTCTTGTTCGATTGGGTTTTGTGTCGCCAATACAACGAACGGAGCAGGGAGTTTGTGAGTAATACCTTCGATGGTGACTTGCTTCTCTTCCATCGCTTCAAGCAATGCAGCTTGGGTCTTTGGAGGAGCACGATTGATCTCGTCAGCGAGGAGAATGTTGGAGAAAAGAGGACCAGCACGGAGTTTGAACTCTCCAGACTTTTGATCGTACATGTAGGTCCCCATGATGTCAGATGGGAGCAAGTCTGGTGTGAATTGGACACGCTTGAACTTACATCCAAGTGCACGAGCAAAGGTGTTGGCTAGCAGTGTCTTTGCAAGTCCAGGGAAATCTTCCAACAACATGTTCCCGTTGGAGAGAATACCAACGGTGACACGCCGCAAATTCTCGTTCTTTCCGATGATAACTTTGCTCACTTCATTCATCAATCCGTTGGAAATATCAGCAACGGTTCGAATGAGGTCCTGTGTTCGGGCGTCTCCACCCATGTTTCCTTGAGAAAATCCAGCATCCATGGTCGTTCACCTTTGGTTACAAGAAGCAAACCGCATGACATGATACTTGAATGTATGCCGTTCCTACGTCGAACAAGCATCAGCCAACGTGACGACGTCCCCAGAAGTGATCGTCTTTACGATGAAGACGAACAATGTCTTCGAGGATTTCCTTTTCCAGTTCGGTCAATTCGACCTTTGCAAGTCGCGGAACGTGTGATTCAGGAATGTCGACATAGAACTCATCCAACTCTTCGATGTGTCGTCCTACGGTTGGACCCATGACCGCTACAGCGATTTCTTCACCTTGCTTTGCTTCTTTGAGGTCTTCACTGGCTCGTGAACGAAGACTCTTGACTTGGCCAACGGGCGTTCCATCGAGTTTCATCAAGCGTTGGCCAAGGTGAACTCGTCCTCCAAGAACGCGCATACCGACAATGGCTGGACCTTTGTTACGGAAGGTATGATTCTCGAGATAGAGCAGCTTTCCAGGATAAACCAAGTTTTCCCGAGCAGCAGCATCCATGTCTTCCTTGGTCTTCTCTTTCCATTCCTCAAACTGATCGATGATGTGGTAGATGATGTCACCACCAATCCACGTCACGCTATCGTCGCCTTGGTTCAGGCTTTCTTTGACTTCGCTGTTTGGTTCAACCGAGAATCCGAGAATGATTTGATTCAAGC
>DUJC01000169.1:0-3267 GCA_013330015.1 Candidatus Poseidoniaceae archaeon
GGATCCATTTCCGGATCGTCAAGTCGAGCCCAATCTACATCTGGTGTGTGAGCCATAAATCGCTCAAGATTCTTCCACCGTTTTCGTAGCGATCGCACGGGCCCACCAAGAACGTCAGCCATTCGTTGATGGACCTCCAAAGGCAACGATGGTGCCCATTTACTCTCTTCAGTCAGTTCAACGCAGCGGATGCAGATTGAACAATTTGTGTCAATGTTTTCATCTTGGCAGATGCCACAGGCTTCACCAATCATACGAATATTGTATGTCGAGGTGTTAAAAAGTTTCAATTCAGGTTCGATAACACTTCAATGACCCTGTTCACGTCCTCGTCAGTGATATGGAGATGGGTTACGATTCGACAATGAGTAGGTGAAATGTCAAACATATCGATGCCTGCTTCGGCCATTCTTTGGGAAACTTCGTTTGCTGAATACTTGCTTGCAGAGAAATACACCATGTTGGTTTGAACAGCATCAAGATCGACCGATACGTGATCCATCTCGTCGATGGCTCTTGCGATGGTTCTTGCTCTTCGATGATCATCACCCATCCTCTCAACGTTATTCTCCAACGCATAGATACCAGCTGCAGCAAGAATTCCAGATTGACGCATTCCTCCACCGAACATCTTGCGCCAACGGTGCGCTTGATTAATGAAATCTTGGGAACCAACAAGTACCGAGCCAACAGGTGCCCCCAGTCCTTTCGACAAGCAAATAGAAACGGAATCATAGTCTCTCGTCATACGATGTAGAGGGGTTTTTGTTGCGACCGAGGCGTTAAAAATACGTGCACCATCAACATGAGTTGCACAGTTCTTTGCTTTGGAAACTTCAGCAATCGCGTCGAGAACGTCTTGCTCGTAGCACGTTCCTCCGCCTCTGTTTGCCGTATTTTCCACGCATACAAGATTGCCATCTGGGTAATGGGATTGTGAACCCTTTTGCTTACGAATTGATTGTTCGACAAGTTCTGGTGTCAAGAGGCCGTTTTCTCCAAGCGGTAGCGCAATACTCGAACCGCAAAGTGCAGCATAGCCGCCTCCTTCGTAGAGATAGATGTGGCTGTAACGCTCAGTGACAATCTCGTCTCCTGGTACTGTATGCGTCTTTAATGCGACAGCATTGGACATCGTTCCAGATGGGACAAACAAACCGGCTTCTTTTCCACACAACTCTGCTACCATGGATTCCAATTGCTGAACAGTAGGATCGTCACCAAGAACATCGTCACCAACTTCTGCTCTAGCCATGGCTTCACGCATGGCATCGGTTGGTTGAGTAACGGTATCCGAACGTAGGTCAATACGGTTGGAATTGATGTCTCGCATGGTTGCTCCACACCGTTTCCCATGTTCAAATAATCGACTTAGAGGAGTTTGAGATCACCCGTCAAGGCATCGAGTTTCTCATCTTCATCTGGGCCCAGAGCAAGGACTGTGAGGGAGCCTGCCGGAATCTGTGTGTGACCTGCATCGTGAATTTTTGATAAGAGAACATTATGTTGTTTGGCTTGTTGTTCAATCTGCTCAATGTGGCGGGCATTGTCCGCCTTCACGCAGATTTTTTTCTGCCCAGTCGAAAGCCAAGCATCAAGAAGTTCAGGACGTACTTCACCCGATTTGAGCGTTGCTTTGACAGCAGCGTGTCCAACCTGAGCAGCGATTTTTCCCTTCCCCATTTTCAAATCATGATTGATGACGAAGACCATCTTGAGTGATTGATCTCGCTGGACATATCGCTGAAACTTAGGAGCAGTCAGCCGATGAAGAAAACTTCGAAAACCCATCGTATGACCTCATTCATATGCTTTCAGATTCTTGAAAAGAGAATCCATCGTATGTCTCGGTCCTGGCCCAACACCAAGGACGGTGACTGTTCCTGGTGCAACCTCGGTTAATCCGGCATCTTTGATGAGAGCGAATGGGAGAGATGCTTCTCGAACTTGTTGCAGATAGTATTCCAATTCTTCTTCATCCTCAACTGCAAGACAGACTTTGCGTGAGGCCGATTCAGACCAACGTTGAACCATTCGTGAATGTGTCTTCTTCGCCTGTCTGAGAGAGCTTACGGCTGCGTGTGCACATTGTACTGCGAGCTTTCCGGGCGAGAGTTGAAGATCGGCTCGACAAAGAAATGCCATCGTCGGTGGATCAGAAAGTGCTGACATGCTCATTCTCCTGTTGGACGAGCCGGTTGTGTGGTTCGTTCATCGAGAGCAGGCGTTCAAACCATTGTCCAAACCACATGGCAAAGAAGACATTGCCGAGGAAGTGCAGAACGTCGTACAGTAATCCATTGGCGAGATATAGCCCAAATTCAATCAAAGACATGCTCGAGTCAACAATTGAAACGGACACAATGATACTGAAGATTGGAACACTCCACAAGGATGCAAAGGCAAGTCGAGTCATCGAGAGATTTCCTCTTTGATCGTAAACGTTCACCACCGAAGCAACAGCCGCAACCGATCCCCATGCTATCATTTGGAAAAGACTCCACCAACCATGCCCGAGAACAGCATTGCTTGCGAGTGTGACGAGGATGGCAAAAGAAATGCCTCGTTGAGCACCAAACTTCGATCCGACCATAACAGCCATGATGGTCACAGGCATCACGTTCGGAATAAAACTGAGAGCAATACGAGAGAGGGTGGCCAATCCAACGAAGAGAAGCAGCGGCCAAAACCATGATTCGGAATTTTTCTGGGGTTTGACAAGCAACCATACTGCAACTGCAAGAAATGCAGTATTCAACAGCCCCATTACGATTGGTGAGACGGTAGGCCCATGGGTGCCTATGGCGCTCAACATGAGTCACCGACTTAGCGGTGAGCCTTGAGTGTTACCGCTCAAGCAGGTCTCCATTCAACGATTGAGTCCTCGTTGAGTTGTGCGTCGACCATCCCAACTGGAGACCGTCTTCCATCGATGGTAAACTCCCAGCCATCGCCAACTGTTTCATTGAACGAAACGAGATAAGCACCGAGATATTGTTGCTCAATTTCGGTTGAAATCCCTAAATGTTCACACGCTAAAAGCGTCAGTTCATACACCGAATCTTGTGGTTCTAGCCCACCGATGACATGCTCTGTTCCGTTAATTTCGAACACAATCACCTGTGTGCCTTTCCATTCATTTGGCCAAGATGAGTCCCATTCCACATTACGATCGGCCGATGTTTGTTCGGCAAGTTTCACAGAAAGGTCAGGAAGAACCGCGATAGCGAAAACAAGGAGAAACGCTGAACCTATTTTTGCAAATTG
>DUJC01000169.1:3654-9407 GCA_013330015.1 Candidatus Poseidoniaceae archaeon
ACAGCAACGAGATGCAGCAGCCCAACGACATCGGTTTCTTTTGTCTCTTGTGAAGGTGCTTGTGAAGGTACATTGGCCGGTTGAAGGTCAACTAAAAGAATCCCTGCATCGTTACCTAAAGCAATCACGCCTTGGGCAAAACCTGGTGCAGCAGTTCCGTACGTGTCGAAAGTTGTCGTTTCCATTCGAACCAATGAGGTTTGGTTGAAGACACCCCAACCACCATCAGGTGTGTTGGATGGAGCCCAGATTTCAATTTCTGATTCAACGACACGTATTGACAATTCTCCATTGGAGCGGAACGGTACAACTGAATCAACAGTGCATGATTGCTCATCGCAGAGAAGGGAAATCCACTCATCACTTGTTGCAGCATAAATGCGCTCATTGTGTGATAGTGGCATGGCCGGTGAACCTCCCATATTCGCTAGAACGGCCCCATTCAGATAGATGGTTGAGCCTTGCGTTGTTTGCATGTGGACAAACAAACCATGTCGGGTTTCAAGTGGTGCATGGCGTATCTTTCCTTCCCCAAGGTATGTGTTCGTAACATTCCCATTGTGATCGACCTCATGCAAATACCCATTTTCGTCACCATAGGCGTAGCCGTGCTCGGTCATTGCAACCCCATTTCTCCAGCCAATGTTTCCTGTATCGATATCGAACAACTGCGACCCATCTGCAAGACAGAAACTCGACAATCCTGTGCGTGTTGGAACAATCACTTGGTCGCCATCGTGAGCCATCTTCCCAGTGATTCCAATGATGTCGACCTCGGTTTGATTCTGCCATACAAGAGAACCGTCTGTTGGTGAGAGGGCAGTCAGTTTTCCATCCGTCCAACCGACCAAAAGAAGGTCATTCCAAGCACCACACGTTCCACTGCCACCTTCAACAAACAACATAGGCGCCATATCGTGCTGAAGCGATGTTTGTGAGGTATACCTCCACATCTCATTTCCAGTTTGGAGTTCAAATGCTGCAACGATTGGACGGTCCTCACCCGTCCAAAATCCCGAGGTTCGCACATAGACGGAGTCGTCTACTACGAGAGGTTGTGTTGAAATGTAGCCAGATTCAAATTCATGCGACCACGACGGTTCAGAGTTGGCTTGAACCAAGGGTAGCATGAACAAAGTGAGGGCGAGAATTGTTGCGATACGCATCATGAATGCCTCTGGATCATTGCCCGAAGTACTGCGCTGACTTCCTTTCCATCGGCTCCAGGACAGGCACCCATCACGACTCCCATGAGGGGGCCCATGGAGCCCATTCCACGTTCCTGGACGAAGTCGATTCGCTCAAGAACGATTCCTTCGACAATTGATTCGAGGTCACCAATATCGGCAGGAACAAGGCCGTTCTCATTGGCGTAGGTTTCGATTTCTTGTGTCGAAACGTGGTGTGAGTTCGCAAAGTGTTCGACCACTTGCTCAATACCCTCACGAGTTATCCCTCCTACTTCACGGACCGTGAGGATGGAGGAGAGAACGGCAGGTTGAACGGATTCATGTTCGAGAAGCAAGGTTCCCCATGCCTTTGTTTTCGATTCATGATGATCGAAGAAAACATCATCCAATTCTCGTGAAAGAAGTTGTTTGCATTGATCTTCTGAGAGTTCAGTCTGAGCGAGGCGTTCCATTCGCTCTTCTTGCCGCATTGGCAAGTGATCCATAATCCCTTTCCAGTAATCATCGTGAATGGAGATTGTTGGAACATCCGTTTCAGGATACATTCTAGCTCCACCCGGCAGTGGACGCATGGGTGTTGTCGTTCCGTCATCAGGAGCACCTTTCTTCACAACGACGTTTCGGACCTCTTGAGGGATGCGGTGGAAGGCAAGTCGTGCTCGGCGACCAACCGATTCGAGCGCTAGACGTGCTTGCCACGATGGTGCGAGACAGAGAACAAACGCATCATTTGATGCTAGTTCGAGTTGGTTTCGAACGGCTTCTACATGCTCTTCTTCGATACCATAGGCAGGAAGTTCGTCTGAATGGAAAACGCCACGAACGCCTGCTAGTTTCGCTGCTCCTGCTAATTCCCGTCCCAGTCGCGGAAGTTGTGCTCCTTCAACATCTAGGGTTTTGGAACCAATCTTCCCTGCAAATCCGTTCAATGGGAGCGACAGCATTGTGTATCCCTTTGCAAGTCCCTCAGTGACCATTCTGCTTTCACAGGAGGCAAATGCATCCGTTACATCGGTGTACTCGAGAGGAATGTGTTCAGCTACTGCTTCTGCAACTTCTGATTCTGTGCCAATATCATCGATGTCACGATTTGGTGGAAGGAGAGACAATCCAAGAGAAGAGCGAAGTTCGTTTGCAAGACGATACATGTGGACTTGTCGAACCATCTCCAATCGAACGATTCGAGGAATCCATCCAAGGTCTTGACAGCCCTTGATTTCAACGCGATCTCCACAAGCGACGCTGACGTTCAGATCTTGGCGGATGGAACCGAGGCCTCGACGGACGCGTCTGGTGTCTCGTAGCGTCCGACCTAGGGCCATAGCCGTCTCTTTCGCATGTTCAGGAGATTGAATATCCGGCGATGTTGCAATCTCAATCAAAGGTACACCGAGACGGTCCAGATTGTAGATGACCTGCTCGCCATGATCTGTGGGGATGGTGTCCAGTTTACGTGCACTGTCTTCTTCCAAGCAGAGAACGTCGATGCCAACATCGCCTGTATCGGTCTTGAGAGTGCCATCAGTTGATATCAGGGAAGTGCGTTGAAAGCCGCTTGTGTTCGAGCCATCCACGACCGTCTTTCTCATTGTTTGGACCGCCCCTACAGGTTTCGCTCCGAGCATCGCTGAGACGGTAAGAGCGACATCAAGTGCATCGGAATCGTGCGAGAGAGGAGGACTTTCATCCAATTCGATGAGACCCGAATTGGGCGACTGAATGTACACAAAGGAACGGTTTCGTCGCTTCTCAAATCGGGCTGCAACATCGACTTTACCACCTTCTCCACTCGCCAGTCGAAGTTTGCGGGCATAGCGTGGCCATTCGCTCGGGACAGTATCGATGGTCACATCGAAGAGTTCTGACGGTTGACGTGAGTGAAGTTTTCCGGTAGCGAGTTGTTGGTGGACTTCAATGCCGCACATGAATCCCAATTGTTCCGTGTCGAAGGTTGAGGCATCGGTAACATCACCCTTGGGTTCCTGATGTGTCACATCTGCCATGGACTTCCCACGCATCACCCCTTCAAGAGATGATTGCTTCGCATCTAAACAATTTGAAGTGTATCATAACCAGTAGGACGCATCAATCGACCGTTTTGATTGAGTTTGTCAATGACTTCCTCGGCCTTATCCCTCGAGATGTCAAGACGTTCCGCTTCATTGAGAACATCGACGAGTTGTGCGAAACCTTCTCCATTCGCAGACAAACGGTCGACGATATCGAGTATACTTCGTTCTGCATGACGTGCTTTGCCTTTCTGGTTCGAAGCAATAGCCGTTTCATCGAAATTCTCACCCATGAGATCGTACCGCCATGTCTTCGTTAACCGGACAGCGCGCTCAGCATCCTGGATGCTGGCGGTCTCAGAAAGGCGAATTCGTGCACTCGCTTCAGCAAGTCGGGCAAGCGCTTCAAGCGCACGTGCAGTAATGGCAACCGAATCTTGGAATTCACCCGATTGTTTTCGAGTCGAAACGTAGTACTCAATGATGTGCTTCTTCGCTTTCTCATCCAAATTTGGATGGACGGTTCGCTTCGCATAAGCAACGTACTTTCGAATGAATTCTCTGTGAAGATGGCCGTCAGTGTGGCTTGGTTTTGTCATTACGGAGCTGAGCTTACGCGGATCGGGTCTCGACCCTTCATTGACCAAGAGTTCACTCGTTCCGGAGAGTCTGTTATCGACAATGTGTCCGGCAATTTTTGCGTCTTTGTCTTCAGACGGTTCGTCGGTTAACAGCCAGATAACATCGAAACGTGAAATGAGCGGGGGAGCCAGATTTATTTGTCCGGTAAAGGGAACCTCAGAAACGGGTTGGAATCGGCCTGCCTTCGGGTTGGCAGCAGCTAGAACGGCACAGCGAGTGCGAAGACTGGCATTGATTCCTGCTTTGGAAATTGAGATAGTCTGCTGTTCCATTGCCTCGTGCATGCTCGATCTGTCTGATTGGTTCATCTTGTCGAATTCGTCAATTGCAGCAAGACCTTGGTCGGCAAGAACAAGAGCGCCTGCTTCAAGGGTCCATCTACCGTCAGCACTCGCATCTTGAACTGCTGCTGCGGTCAAACCTGCTGCAGAAGCAGACATACCTGATGTGAAACGACCACGAGGAGAAATATTCCCCATGTAGGCGAGTAGTTGTGACTTCGCAACCCCCGGATCTCCCATGAGGAGGATATGGATATCACCACGGTTCCTTGTACCATCTGGATTGAGTCGTGCCACACCACCAAACAGCTGAAGCATCAGGGTTTCCTTGATTTTCTCCATGCCAAAGATTGAGGGAGCAATGGATTCGGAGATACGCTTGTAGACGTCTTGGTCCGCAGCAAACGACCGAATCTCCGCTTCTTCCTCATCGCTTACTACAATTTCTTCGAGAGCGAGGTTCTGTCGTTCAAGGGATTGTACGCGCATAAAAATGTCAAACACTGGCGTGTCCTTACCGAACTTACGCTGGGAACGGATGAAAAGAACACCGTTAGCCTTCACGCGGTCCCCTGGATTGACCTTTCCGGTAAGGTCGTGTTCTGCAACACAAGAGATACGTTCAGGCTGCACTCCTCCGCGAACCTGTTCAGGTAATTCCTGCAATTCGATAAACTGAGAATTCGTCAAAGTAGAACGTTCCTGAAGCAATTGGAATCGAGTTTGACGGTTTGTTAGGCCGCATCCGCCATCGATTTGCGAACACTCCATTGGACTGATCAATTCCTGTTCATTTGGTTGTTGAATGATGGTGAGATGCTCGCAAGAGGTGCACTTGAATGTTGCAGAGTACATTCGTGGACGAACACCAGAAATTTTCGTGACCACAGCATCAATCGAAATCATTAGACCAATATCATCGGAGCGAAGTTGTGAGACTGTGCGTACTTGATCGCTTGGAAGATGGACAATACGTACCCACGGATTGATGGTTCCATAACCAACGTCAGCAAGTAATTCCCGCAGCGCTCGGTTCGATGCGTCATCGTGAAGGTCAGGTTGTTCCAAGATGCTCTGAGCAAAGGTTGGGTCGAATCCTTCGATCGTCCGGTATGAAACTTCAAGACTCTGGACATCTGGCCAAAGTTGAGCAATGTTATGCACATCTTCCGTGAAGTGAGCATGAAGTAGTGTGGACCATCGTGCTGTCAAATCAAAGTCTTGAATCATCGTCGCACCACACCAAGGAGTTGGTTATGGAAGGCTACCGTTCTTAATGGTTCCATTGCAACTTCTGCTCCCCTTCGTTTCCACTGGAAATGGTATAGCCTTCATACACTCTTTTTCGACAATTTACTGAGGGAGTGGAAATGTGCCAGACTCAATAAGTTCATATCGGTTTGATGTGAGCAATATCCATGATTATCTTCGCACACGGGCTGGAAGGTTCACCAAATGGAAGCAAGATTCGAGCACTCCGAGGAGCAGGTTTTGAAGTTATAGCACCTGATTTTCAGGGAATGGCGCTTGCGGAACGTGTGGATTTACTTCAGGAGATATGCGAAGAACACCGAGAGGCAAAACCAGTCCTTGCTGGTTCAAGTTATGGCGGTCTAACTGCATCGATTGTT
>DUJC01000021.1:0-1757 GCA_013330015.1 Candidatus Poseidoniaceae archaeon
GCACCCAAACAGTCAACTTGCTTTCGATCGTCAGCAACGACAACCATAGCAGCAGATTGTTGCGCCACAATCTTCTCGCGGAGCAGTGCAGCACCTCCGCCTTTGATCAATTGAAAGTGTGAATCGAACTCATCGGTTCCATCGATGACAATATCCAATCCGTTCAGTGACCCAAGTTCAACAAGAGGAATGCCAACTTCTGTTGCGAGTTCCTGTGTTGCAATGGATGTCGGTACGCCAACGATTTCGAGTCCTTCTTCCTTGATTCGCCGTCCAAGCTCCAGTACGGTGTATTTGACCGTTGATCCTGTTCCAAGGCCTACGCGCATCCCTGTTTTGACGAATTCACAGGCTGCTTCACCAGCGATTTTTTTCAGGGCCTCAGCATCGTTCATGCTCTTATGGAACATCATACGGTTGATATTGCTTGTTGGTCTCTTTCGGAGTTGTTGTCGCAAGAATCCTTTTTGAGTGGGAAGGCGACGTCAAGACATGGGTCGCGGACAGCGAAATGCAATGGTCGCTTCGCTGCTGCTCTCCGTGTTTCTCTTTTCATTGCTCAGTCCAATGGTTGGACCAGCAGAAGATTTGGAGTTGAACGTACCATCAAACGCAACGCCGCTTGGTCAAACGACAACTGTGAGCATAGGTTCATATCCTGATGGGGTCAATGATGCAACCTCCATTAGTGTGCCAAGTGGTGAAGCCATCTCAGGTATCGAGATCTCATTGGATGAGGGTGTTTTGCCAGTTTCTGCTGCGAAGGTTTTTGATTCACCTGCTGACTATGGACATCCACTCGCAGTCTACGATGGTATTGATGTCAACAATTCCGTCTTGCAACTCCTTCCACAAGGTTGGATTTATGACTTCGAAGGTACCAACACCTGGACACTTGGTTCTCCCTCGACCGTTTGGAAGATAGGGAGCGACACAACCCCCTGCTCGGGAAGGCCAACTACGGCACCTGCGCCGAGTGGATCCAACACGTTGTATTCCCATGACGGTTGCTACCCAAACAACATGGGCAGTACGATCTGGGCAACATCACCGGTCATGAACTGCGGTGGTTGTTCTGGAGGTTGGGACTTGAAATTCCAACGCCAACTTGGTGTTGAATCGTCAACATGGGACAGTGCCTTTGTTTCCGTCAAGAATCCATCAGGAAGTTGGGTCAATGTTTGGTCCAATTCAGGAAGCGTAAGTGACAGTGTGTTCACATCGCAAACCATCACTATCTCAAACTACGTCACAGCGAACACCAACCTCCAAGTTCGGTTTGGAATTGGTCGAACCGATTCGAGCGTCCAATATTCGGGGTGGAACGTTGATGACGTGGAAATCATTCCAAAAGCCTCTGGAATTTCAACAGGCGAAGGCAACTGGACGTCGCAACCGTTTGGTCCTGGCGCTACGTTGGGCAGCGAACCTTCCTCCTACGGATTGATGGTGATCGACGCTGAGATTCCAACAGGAGCCTTGTTCGAATGGTCGCTTATCGATGCCTCAACGGGAACGCCGTTACCAGGATATCGAGAAATGACTGATTTGACCGTCGATCTTGGTGCAATTGACTGGGAAGCAACCCCTTCGCTTCGATTTAAAACACACATGATCACAGGCCCCAGCGGTGGGCCTAAGATTCACAGCATCGGTATTAGCGGTGCCATCAACGAAAGTTTCAGTGAAAATCCTGCGATTCACGATTGGATACTCTCGGGGACAACTTGGTCCCAATCGTCAGGATCTGTTTCAGG
>DUJC01000021.1:2163-3119 GCA_013330015.1 Candidatus Poseidoniaceae archaeon
ACAGGCTCTCCGGTTCTCGAAGCGAACATTGACGAACAAGGTTGGCAGCCCTATCCATTGGAAGGGTACACAACGGTTGACGAGGTTGGACATCGTGTTCAATTCCGCTTCCAATCAACCGCTGGCTCGTACTCTGTCGATTCGTTTTCTGTCGAAACCGTACGGTCCATTCCAAACTCAGGATTGCGTCTCGATATTGGTGCAGATGGTGTGTCCGACTGGGGATTCGATGGCGATGATGCGGGAAGTTATGGAATGCAAAATCGTCTGGCAAATGGCAAAGTGTGTCAAACACTTGCAACAACGTCAAGCTCAGCAGGCGTCTTTGACGTCCTACTTCCGCTCTCTGGTATTGACCAATTTGGCTTTACAGTCTCTGCTTCTTCTGAAATGAAATCGCCTTACATGAACATCAAAATTGGTGGCTCGGATGTGACCAACCGAGGGCTCAGCAATTTTGAAACAGCATACTTTGTTGAATTCTCTCAAAATGAACTCAGTGCTCTCAACAACGCTCTCTCAAATGCTGCCGACGACCGAGGTATTCTCGGACTACCGATGGCCCGTGTGAGCATCACCATTGGTTCGTCTCAATCTAGTGCGGACATCACCATGTGTGGTATTTTTGCACCATATGAAGCTACATTGAATCTCAATCTTGCGGCCAATTCTGCACTCGTGCAAGGTCTCAATCAGGAATTAAGCTCGGTCATTTCGCTCGGCGGCGTCAAAGAAGTGAGGATACCAGTTCGCATGATGTCTTCAGGATCGGTGAAAATCACAATCAACAGCGTCTCTTCTTCACCGACTCTCAATCCAGTTTCGTTGACCGTCAGTCCACCAGTCGACACACTCACGCCTTCGACCGATTGGATTACCGTGAATTCAACCTTCGACCTCTCACCTCTTGGCGTTATGGATGCAGAATCCTATGTCAAGAACAACGGTTGGAGCAT
>DUJC01000021.1:3508-4554 GCA_013330015.1 Candidatus Poseidoniaceae archaeon
CTTCCGTTGGCAGGTCCAACTATTGCTAACTGTCAACAGTCAGGCTACGCCCTAGGATGGAGTGACATTGATGCTAGTGGTGAAATCTCGATGATTGGTTCAGGTTCCTACATTCAATTTACCCACACGTTCCAAATGCCTGTCAGTTGGAACGACGAGCCCTATGCTTCACTGAACGTCATGCTTGTGAGTCCGACTGGACCAACCTTGCCACTGAACCATGTCTTTGGCTTGGGCAATGCCAACGGCATTGAGAACGATGTTTCGCTCAAGGGATTCACCATTGTTTCACAATCCGGTGTTGAGACCGATGCTGCATCAGCGTCGCTCATTCAGGGCACGTTTGTGACGGTGAACGCCTACCTTGGATTTGAAGGCGTTCACGATGCAGTACCTCGAACAGGGCAAGCACAGGTACGATTGCTTGTTAACGGGCAAGACAAGGGCTCAACGAGTCTCATCCTCAACGGCATGGCTTCCATCATCTACAGCGTTCCCTCGAGTGCAAACAACCTCGAAATGGAGCTCGAAGTTACGCCCGTCGCTGGCCAAGGTGTTGCTTACGAGGTGAATTCAGTCGCTAATTTCACGATGGACTCCATTGCTCCGATGTTGATTGGTATGGACGTCGATACTTTCGATCACGTTGATGCTTCACCATCGACAGAGATCAATTTCATTTTCGGCGATAGCCCCTCACTCCCACACCATGCCGATGCACACATCTGGCGTTCATGGGTTGATGATGCGAACATGGACGGTTTAATTGATGAAGACGAAGTTCAAATCCTCTCTTTGGAACAGCCTGAAGATATGCTCGCTACTTTAGGTGAGTTTACGCTTACAATGGATACGTCTCAAGCACCTGATGGTGAATACATCCAAGGTTGGCTGAGCGTAGCAGATGGCGCTGGTAACGTCATGATCGAAGGAGGAAGCATGAACACGCCTTTGTTCAATCTCCAGATCCGCTCAGATGGAACGCCTTCTTTGGGAACAGAGTACGATTTGATTTGGGGTCAATACGGTGATGGCTGGCTCCACCC
>DUJC01000015.1 GCA_013330015.1 Candidatus Poseidoniaceae archaeon
GAAACTCTCCATTTCCATCCGTGTGTTCCCTTGATTTCAATCGCAGATTCTTCCGGCTTGTATTCTCCTCCTGTGGCGGATTCGATCCACGTTTTCATCACGTCTGAGGCTGGGCTGACACTCAAACCATACAGCATCAGCATCGCTCTTCGCAGTGGACTGTGGTCCTTTTGTAGAATGAATTTATCATCGTTAAGAAGCATCAAGAAATACGAATCAAGAACGTCGCAACCAGGCAACTCAGACACGTTCTTGTAATCGGGTTGAATGCAAACATTCGACTCTTTCCCTTTGAGCTCGCCTTTTCTTGTTGTTCTTGTTGCTTGGAGACCTCCGCCGCCAGCAAATGGATTCTTAAGTTTGGATAGAATTGACTTTACAGGAATGGTGTATGTTGCAAGATTGCCAAGGACAATGATGTTTTCAACATCGAAAATGATTCGCTCTGGGTTCTTATTGATGGTCTTCATCAAATACTCAAATGAGGTTTGCATAGCCATAAATCCTGATTCGATTTGGTTTTGAAACTGGTCAAGTTTTGACTTTTGGTACATCCATGCAGGTGAAGCTGTCTCTTCAATATCTTCTGCCATCAGAAATTCGTCGTCCATGCTAAATTAGGCATTCCAGAGTATTTGAACTTACGATGGCCAGTGGACAATTTCCCAGTTGTTCTTTTTCGCGAACTGTTCGAGGGACGATTCGGGGTTGACGGCAATCGCGTGCCCACAGATTCTCATGAACCAAGAATCGGCATGCGTGTTCCCATACCCGAAACATTGCGAAAGATCGTGTCCATGTTTCTCAGCGTCTTGCTCCACAATCGGAACCTTCCCTTTTCGCCGAGGAACTGACCAGCCACGTTCGGATCCTGAGAGCATTCCTGTTCGATTCTCAGGGCCACACCCGTACACCTCATCCATAGCAAGAACACGAGCCATCGCCTCTGCCATGGGCGCTACAGTCGCTGTAACGAGCACAAGGCGATGGCCTTGCTTACGATGCCAATCAAGTCGTTCCCATGCGCCCGAAGGGACCCTTTCTTTCAGATACGTCGTTGCGATCTCTTCAGAATATTGTTCAAGGATCTGCCATGATGCAAGAGAGAGATGCCCGCGATTTCGCAAAGCGTCGTAAGGTGCTTTCCCGGTCAAAAGGCCAAATGTTGCACCGAGCGTCCATGCAATCGTTGCATGAGGAATTCTCCATGGGCGACGTCGAGCAAGAACACCCGTCAATGTCTTCTCGCTCGAAGCATTAAGCAGTGTACCATCGAGATCGAAATATGCTGCAATCTTTTGCCCCTCGCCCATGCTGTATGCACATGAAATCGATTCATGAGGTCGTCGGTTCCAATTGCCCCGAATGTTGAAATCAAGCAATGTTGAGCGGCTACCATGCAGCGATTGGTGATGTTTGCACTCGTCGCTGTACTCATTCTCCCATTTGCAGGCTGCTTGGGAGAAAACGAATCCAATACGACTGCATCCACACGGACGCTCGATATCAAGTGGACAGAGATTCCATTGGAAGCCAAATCAGAGTACTATTCCGATGAAGAAGCGGTTTCATGGCAACTTTCTTCCGACCTTGTTGAGGAAGACATAGAAAATGCTGGAGGCATTATCGTCGGAATTTCGATGTTGCTGGATTATCCGAACGAAGACGAATCGCCCAACGTCGGATTGTGTACAGGCCTCGAGGATAACGTCGAGGATATCATCTATGGGACTGTAAGCAAAAACGATTGGACACTTACGCAAAACGATGTCAACCCAGGATCGCATGTTGTCAATTTGACCTGGCACAACCAATCCTTGCTTGAAATGGAGAACATCTCGGGCATGAGCGATGATGAAATCATGCAGCAAATCGATTTCGGAATGGATGCATATGGCACCTACGACTTCACAATCATAGTCGATGCTGATGCCTTCAATGGTAACTTCTGCACCCATACGGACAACGGTGAACAAGTTTCGAGTTCAATCAGTCTGCTCGTTCTCGATGTCACGATTGAAGGAAACAGTGATGTCGCTTCATTAACCGTCGGAGATGGTACTGTGTCAATTGTTTTGTTTGCACCATGGTTTGTTGGAATGTTCCTCTTGGTCGGATATCTCGTCTCACGGAAAGAACGTTATCACCTTGGTATCATCCTCGATGAAGAATCCAATGTGGAAATGAAAGCCTCTTCCTCAGAAGGCAAGACGTTGGTAGAGAGTTATCGTGCACGTGTGTTGACCCTTTGTGCATTGTATGTCGCTCAAGGAATCCCATGGGGATTTATCACCGTTACCTTCGTCACATATCTTGCTGTTGAGGGAGTTGCAGCAGGTCAGTTAGCCTTCCTGCTTACGCTCGGTACGTTACCATGGTCGGTCAAATTCCTTTGGGGGCCAATCATTGATCGCTTCCAGTTCCCAGAAATGGGCAAACGTAGGCCATGGATTTTGATTGCTCAAAGTGGTATGATTGTTGTTCTGAGCTCGATGCTCCTCATTCCTAACATGTCCTCCAACGTTACCGTTGTCGGTGTGATGTTTCTGGTGTACAACATCTTCACAGCACTGCAAGATGTTAGTACCGACGCGCTTGCAGTTGATGTCTTGGAACCGCATGAATTTGAAAAGGTCAACAGTTACATGTTCACGTCAAAGGCCGTTGGTGGAATCATTGGTGGAGCAGGTCTTGGTACCATCATCGGATTCGTTGGCATCAAGGGAGCCATTGTCCTGCAGATTCCCATCCTTGTCGTCATCATGCTCGTGCCGTTGTTCATGACCGAGCGACCTGGTGAGAAACTGTATCCATGGAGTGAATCAACAAAGTCAGATGTTGAAGAACAAACCATTGAGCAGAAGAATTTCAAGGAGATTTTCAACAACATCAAGATTGCATTTTCATTCCGATCCGCTCAACTGGGCGTTCTGCTTAGCCTCATTATTTCCCTGTCGTACTTTTTGATTCCAATCTTGCCGCTCTTGTTCGTTCGTGAACTCGGCTGGACTGAAGAGCAATTCAATGCAACAAAAGGAGGCGTGATTCTCATTGTTACCATGCTCGGTTACATGGTTGGAGGTCAGTTAGGAAAGCAGTTTGGTGGGAAGGCCATTATCATCTATGCTGCTTTCTCCACGGCTCTTATCACAACGTTCTGGGGCATGAACGAGTCGTTGTGGAGCAATGGATTGTTCATGATGACTGTGTGGAGTTTGCAGACCTTTGTTTGGGCCATGGTCTCCATCAACATCTATTCACTCATGATGCGCATTACGTGGACCGAGGTTGGAGGTACACAATTTACAGGATACATGGCAATGATGAATCTCTCGGCTATCATTGGCTATCAGTTAACAGCGCCACTCGCTGCACGGTTTGATTACTCTACCCTGTTTTACATTGCAGCACTGCTTGAAACGGTTGTCATTCTGGGCGCCATGTTCATCGATCCTGAAGAGACAAGACGGGAGATGGCAGAACGTGTTTCCGTCTGATTTGAGCAGATTGCAACTGAGTGATTGTTCAAACCTCAACCACGGATTCACAACTTGGACATCGTACCTTTCCAGAGAATTCCGCTGGAACCCGGAGTGCTTGGCCACAGTTTGAACACTTGATTTTCTTCTTTCCAGAATCCTTCGAGGGCTTGGATGAGTTGTCAATCATTCGCTGAATGCCTTCTGGCCATCCACCCTTGAGTTCTGATGGAGCAACCAAGAGCGGTAGAGCTGTAAGGATCATACAAAATGCTGAGCAGAAAAAGGTGTATGCTGGAGCGGTAAAACCGTCCAATCCAATCGAAAGTGGGCTCCACTCATCGTTGTATACGAAGGATAACAATCCGGAAAAGACCAACGTTGTGAGCACGAGATAGACACCATTGCGATATCCAGCCAGGATCATCATGCCTCCGAATACGTAACTTGTTCCAATAAGGAAAGCCAAGATGGATTCAATCACATATTGATTCATGAAATCATCCCAGAACATTCCCAAGAAGAAGACGACGCCGATTCTGAATATACCATAGATGAGGATGAGTGTACCCATCGTGGAAGCAAGGCCCGAATTGCTGTTGTTTCCAACAATAACGAATTGTGTCCCCTGAGGAGTAACGGCCATTCCGCCTGCGGTATGCATCGGAATGACTTGAGGAATCGCAGTTGCTGCGGGAGCGACGCCACCAGTTAGAGCTTCATCGTACTCCATGAGACGAATGACGACCTCATCTTTTCTTCCACCGACTCTCAAGCCGCGTTCTTTGCATAGTTTTTTCAAATCAAGCAAGGTCATTGAATCGTAGTTCATAACTGGAACTGGGTCTTCTAGGCTTTAAATTACGGGCCTGCATTATGAGATACATCAATCGGTTTCATCAACTTCAAGACAGCCATATACCCTGCGGCCTGCGCGATGATCTTGCCACCATGTCAATCGATCTGCGAGATGTCTTGGGATAAAGAAACCAACTTTTCGAGGAGTTAGTCCATGGTTTCGCATCGTCCGATCATGAGACAAATTTGCAACAATCGATTGGGCTGAACACCCTGGATTCGCTGTAACAAAACGCATAATTTCTTCCTTCAAACGCTCAAAGCGTGCCTTTTTTTGAGAGCCTTTGCCCAGTCTTCTTGGAGACATAAACGCAAATCTTTGCATTTACGCTTATCAAACAAATGGGGGAATTCCCTATTCCATTGTGACCGGTTGAACGGTCTTCCAATTGGCCGTCGCCAGTTTCTTGGCTTTCCCATCAGCGATGATTGGAGCAATCTTGTTCAAGCGACCATGCATCCCATGAACTTGGAATTTGACACGAAGTTCAGCAGTAAGTGACGCTTCGAGCGCCTGCATTTGTTCATCATCCAGTTCCACACTTGCAAGTGCTTCTCCTGATGTGATTGAGGAAATTGTGAACGTCTTGTCCTTGCATGAAAGCGATGGTCGGAAGTCCATATC
>DUJC01000147.1:0-222 GCA_013330015.1 Candidatus Poseidoniaceae archaeon
GGAGAAGACGGGACGGTGAGGAAAGAAACGCAGAAGACAAGAATGCCTATGCCCCCGATAAATTTGCCACATTTTTGTGCCGCAGAATCTTTCCGGAATTGAAGACCAAAGGATACGAATACCAAACCCAGAGGCGCCCAAAGTAGGAGTGCGACTTTGAGTTCGTTTTCCATGTGTGTCTTTTATGCCGCTCGATTTATGAATATGGCTGTAAATCTGCTT
>DUJC01000147.1:635-7148 GCA_013330015.1 Candidatus Poseidoniaceae archaeon
CCATGGTAAAGATGCCACGTCAAATCAAGCGCTACAGTCCTTCTGCTGGTAAGCACACGCTCCACACGGTCGAGCGCGTCAAGAAAAAGCGAGCTTCGGAACTTCGCTGGGGTCAGCGACGTTTCCGTAAGGTCATGCGTGGGTATCGTGGTTTCCCACGTCCAAAGCCGGATGGCCGAGAAAAGCCAACCAAGCGTGTCAACATTCTCTACCGGTGCACTGAAACTGGAAAGGCTCACTACGCACCATGCAAGCGAGCTAAGAAATTCGAATTAGTCGATCGATGAGGTGAATAAAATGGTAGGCCAATTTATGAAAGTTTCATGCAAAGACTGCGGTAATGAAACCGTGATTTTCTCTCGTGCGACCACCGTCATCTCTTGTGATGTCTGCGGCGCTACGTTGACAAATCCATCTGGTGGAAAAGCGAACCTCGTCGGCTGTACTGTTCTCGAAACAATGGAATGAGGAGGCTGAGCCTCCATGTCGAAAACTGACCTCATCTACCCTGAAGAGGGCGAACTCGTCGTGGTTACAGTACACAGCGTCAAGCAAAACGGAGCTGACGTATCGCTCGATGAGTACGAAGGTGTTGATGGATTCATTTTCATTGGCGAAATTGCCAGTGGTTGGATCAAGAACATTCGTCGATTCGTTCGTGAGGGGCAGCGCTTGGTTTGCAAAGTCATGCCAAGCCGTCGCGATGGCAGTTCCCTCAAGCTCTCGTTGAAGTCGGTTTCAGAGGAGCGCCGACGTGACCGTTTGCAGCAATGGAAAAACGAGCAACGTGCTCTTCAATTGTTCAAAGTTCTTTCAGAATCTCAAAAGTGGGAAACAGAATTTGCGGCCGAGCTTCAAACAGAATTAACGCAAGTGTTTGAAACGCTTTATGGAGCCTTTGAAGAGGCAGCAATGCATGAAGGTTCAATCGTTGATGCAGGTTTCGAAGGCGACTGGATTCAACCCTTCATTGAACTCGCGGTCGAGAACATCATTCCTCCATATGTCGAAATCCGTGGGATTCTGACGCTGAAAGTCGAAACCAGTAACGGTGTAGAAACCATCAGAGATGCGCTTGTTGCTGCTGAGAAGATTTCTTCTCCAGAAGAAGAAATTGAAGTGAATTGCTACTATGACGGGGCTCCAGAATACAGAATCGAACTCCGTGCACCGGATTTCAAGACTGCAGAAGATACGTGGACTTCCTCGATTGCAGCAGTAGTTTCTGTGATTGAAGAAGCAGGTGGAACTGCGGATTCCTATCGAGAGTGATTCAAATGCCTCGCCAACTGCTCCAACAATGCCTCAACTGCGGTGCTTGGTGTTTGGAAACAATATGTCCTCAATGTGGAGGGACAGCACAAGCAGCAGCACCATTGAAGTGGTCTCCTGAAGATCATCGAGCCAACATTCGAAGGCAACTCAACAACGTTGAATCTCCTGATTGGTCACAAACCATCCCTACACTTCCTTCGTTGGAAGAAATGCGAAGCGGTGCTGGCCAACAAGAAGAAGAATGAACCTCTTTGGCTTGGTTTGTTCTCAAACATTATACCCTTCAATGCGAGGGTGGGAGATTCATGACACTCTTGGTTGACGTATTGGATGGGAATGGATTCGAGAGTGCAGAGCTTGTTCTCTTTGCCTTGCCAGGTGTTGGTGATGTTGGAAAGAATGCTGTTGAATTGCTGAATGAAGCCAATGAAGCAACACCAATTGCACGCTTCATTCATCCCGGGCTCACTCCACTTGCCCGACTCGATGAGGATGGTTTGCTTGCACCTCCACACCTTCTGGTCAAACGAATCGATCTCGAAGGAGGGGCCTCAATTTTGACCGTTACTGGACGAGGTCAACCGAGCGAATCGTTCCAACAGTACGACTTTACAACTGAATTGCTGAAACACCTCTCGGATTCGGGAGTCAAGGAGATCATCGTTCTAGCTGGCTTGATGTCCGCTCCTGATGTCAAAGAAGCCTTTGCAGTTGCAACGTCCTCACCTCATCGAGTGAACTTGGAAGAGCGTGGTGTTGATGTTCGACGAGACCAACCTTCCGGTGGTGCAATTGGTATGTCCGCTCTCATGGCATCGCTCGCACCAATGTTTGGATTGTCCTCGGTTTGCGCAATGGCAACAACGGTTGGTGCAAGTGGAGACGTCCACGCTTCCATTCGTCTCCTGAGGTTCCTGTCCGATGGTTGGAATCTTGATGTTCGAATTCCTGAAGATGCCACATCTGCTTTGCTTGCAAAACTGAACGAATTGGCTCCAAATGCCAACACGGATCATGTTCGAGAACTCATGGAAGAACCAGATGCGTTCTACATTTGAGCGCCGAGAGAGGGATTTGAACCCCCGCGTCCAAGGGACAGTGGATTTCGAATCCACCGCAATACCGGGCTATGCGATCTCGGCCTGTTTGCTGCCTGTGCGCCACCGTCATAAGCGTGATGCTTCACAGGGTACTTCATGCACATCACCTTCCATGGACGAGACCACAACTGTACGCTTGAGGTGGATGACGGTTCGTCCATCCGTCAGACGCTCGAAGCAGCAGGAATCCTCCCTTCAACTGTTGTTGTCAGTTTCGAGGATCGAATTTTGCCACACAGCACAATCTTGAATTCTGATGTCAAACTTCTTGTCACCACAGTATCATCCGGCGGTTAATCGTGGAGTATGTGAAGGCGTGATGCTCGGTACATTTCTCCACGATCGAGTGCAGCCCATCCATCGATACCAATGTTCGTGATTACAACGCGATTCCCTGGCTCGAGCATATCATATTGCGGCCCCCAGTCTGCTTGCCAACCCTCAATCTTCAATGAGCCTGATTCATCCATCAGCATCAGTCCTTGGCGACACCAATCACCGCGTGCTGAACGTCCTCTCTTTTCTGTTCTATAGACAATAGTACCTGCAATGTTCCATCGTGCCCGAGGCGTGTGAAGTGAAATTTCATCATCTCCTTCTTGCAATCGAACAACACGAGCGAACGGATCGACCTTGAGGATGAGTGCACCTTTGTAATTGATTTGGAAAAAGGCATGTTCAACACACACCATTTCTCCTTTCTTCAAATCTTCAGGCATTGTTGGACCTCCATCTGTATGTACAGAGGCTTTGATTTGCACGTCAGCAAAGGCTGCATTACCTTCTGCAATGGTGATTCGAGGTTGATGACCACGAATGACTGCGTGAACTCGTCCTGTCACAGTATGCCGTGTTTTGATGTCGTTCAATGGAGTGCTTTCCGTTTCTGTAACCATGCCGGGCAAGTGGTACATGCCACCATCTGGATGTTCCTTGTCAAATCCTCCTGTTGGACAGACATGCGACCAATCACAACGCTGACAGCGAGTCAAATTGGGGGTCTCCTCGGATGGAACACCACCTGGTCCAAACGAACGCATTGGTGCAGGTTCAGGAGGACATCGCTCAATGGATGGCGTTTCTTCACGTAAATCGGACCACAATGCCTTCAATTCTTCTCCGATGGTTTCCAACTCTTGAACGGATGGAACATCAATTGTTTTGATGGCATCAGCAGCGAGGTACCAGATTTCGAGAGCATCAATGCGTTGTTTGTCGTGGGTACTCCACCATAAGTACGCATACATGCGCATCTGTTGAACATAATCGCCAGAGCGATCTGAGTTTCCGAGTGATGCTTTGATATCGACGATTTTATTCTGTCCTCCCCAGCGATAGACAAGATCGTATTCGCCTTGGAACCAGTGTTCAGGGTGAACTGCGTTCATCATGAAGGGTTTGGCATCTGGGTCAACGAACCACGGCCGAGCAATCTCCCATGCTTCAATCAACGAAATTGAGCCTGTTTGGGCGAGTGGGTGCCCATCCATTGCATAACCTCGTCCATCGGGTGCAGGCCAATGTTCACGGCTTCCTTTTCGCCAGGAATTGAGTTCTTCATCAGATACCAATCCGAGACAGGCCTTGACTTCGGACATATGCATCTTGATGCCATTTAGCGCCATTTTGATACATCGTTCAACATCGACATCCTTGTCCCAATCTCCTGCTTTTCGATCGTGTTTGAGCCAATCGATTCGCATGTTCTCCAAACAAACGGCAAGGTGAGAGCGAACACGTTGATTCGCCCAATGTTGGAGCGAGTCGATATCCATTGGCCACTTGGATTCAGGAAGGACGAGCAATTGTTCCGCTGGCCAACGTTGTTCGTATTCTCGATCCGGCCGTCCATTGGCATCGAGCGGTGTTTCAGCATAAATGTCGGCTGGAGCTGCCCCTACGATCAATGCGGGTGTTTCTTTCAATGTCTTGCAGATTGCCTCTTCCACAGCTCGCCCAACAAACAAAATTGGTATTTGTGGCATCACGAATCGAAGCACTTTTTCGTAATACCACAGGCGTGGACAAGCCTTCCATGTATTGACTTGACTTGCTGAAAGTCGGTTGTATGGTCCAATAAAATCTTGGTCCGCATCCGGCAATCGTACAGGCATAGGATATCGACTGAAACCGACCCCTCAAATACCCTTGGATGCGAATGAGCGTCCCGAGAGTTCGATGCGGGTTTTTCGGACATCAATCCGGAGTTGCACAAGTCCTGCACGCCAACCAAGTTCTGCTCCAATAAGGCGAATTTTCTCGCCCGGTTGCAGGGAGAGTAGGCGCTCGCTAATGGCAGAACCGAAGGCGACGACTTCGACAACGTGGCTTCCATCCCAGAGGTGGAATGCGAGCATCGACCATGGGCGTCCATCAAGTCGCATTCCGCTCTGTTGTCGAATGGACAAGACCAATCCTTCGACATTGGCTCGTGTACGTAGCAATCCAATACGTGTGCTTGCCTCATCAGAATCAGATTGTGGAACAATCTCCGAATGTCCATCGACGTAGAGTCGAGGCTGATCTCTCCAAACACCTGGTAAGGCATTCTTGATGACAACCTTCGTTTCACTCGATTCATGCAAATGGGGAAACGCTCCAGGTTCTGCCTCTTCGATGGCGATGGTTGCTTCTCCAGCTTTCATCATCGCCCCCAAGACAGGTTCATTGAAGTGGTTCGGTAGCGGCCCCCATTGGGCAATGAGCTCCCCTGAGACATCGACCCGGGAAGGAATATCAGCAAACGGCATACAAGGTGGCTGAATCTCAATGCCTTGGATCATTGATTCACGAGTCACTGCATTCATTGGCCCAGAGGTTTGAAGATTGTCCGTGGCGACACTGCACCATCCACAACCTGCTGCTTCTCCAGAACAGGCATGCAGGTGGTCAGCTGCGTTGTCATGAGGACGTGCAGGGAGAAGTGAGGCACCCTCGCCCATCCGCCTCATCTGTTCGTTGATGTTGAAAAACTCCGTATCCATTGAAGTAAGTTCTTCTTCACTTGGGGCATTGTATTCGATTCGCTCCTTGCTTGAGAGATACCAACCTTCCATATTGGCAATCTTTCCTTCCTCTCCTGTCCTTGACCAAAGCCAAGCGTAAAACCGCAATTGGTGTTGGAGACTTTCTGCAAACGCTCCTCCTGAGTGTCCTGATTTGATGTCAACAATTCGAATTCTTCCATCCCATCGAAGGACAAGATCCAATTCACCAGCAGCCCAGCCTTCTGGGTGGAACATTCGCTGAGGTTGATGCACGCGTGGATCTTTGAACCAGGGGCGGGCAATCTCCCAAGCCTCATTCCAACGTATGGCTTTGCCTTGTTGTTGCCATTTGAATGAGTGATCCATGGACCAATCTCTTGCTTGCAAGGATCGAACCTTTTCAGGAACGGGGAACAAAGGCGTCTCGCCCCATGCTGGAGATGGAACATTAAATGGTGTAGTCCCTGAACGATACTGTTCAACAAACGGGCCGCCATTTTGATTGAAACACGCTTCGACCTCCTCGAGAAAGAGCTCCACACCATGCCGTATTTTTTGTTCATAATTCTCGACTTCGACCGTGGACCAATCCGAATTATCTCGTTTCCAAAGTCGAGCATTCCATGCGTTTTCACCTTCTTGCCATGCCGTCAGAGCCTCTTCTTTGCAGAGCTCATACGCCCATGTTCGTAGTTCATCCATTGAATCCATTGAACCTGGGCGGTTCATCAGAACTCGACAGAGAGCATCTTCAACGACAAGGCCTGTAACCTGGCCGATCGATGATGGTGAGGAAAGTCCTACCTTACGGGTAAGGTACCACTGACGTGGGCATCGCAGGTATGTGGTTAGTCCAGAAGCAGAGAGACGCGAGCGGCTTCGTCCAAGGGGTCCTCCCTTTGGTGGAACGCCGACAGGCATAGTATGGCCTCATGGTGATGGTCTTTAGAACTCGTGACGCCTTACTTGCTATCGAACGAATAAAAGTCCCCTACTTCCCGTTGTTCACGGTCTTTCCGGCTCTCAGCCTTGTTGATTCGGGGTCGTTTTGAGTCGTGGTCTCTTCGGAAGGTGACGTTGACGTCGTTGAGGAAACGATTCATTCCATCACGCAGCGAGTAAGGTCCCATTGCTTTACCATGAACACCACC
>DUJC01000092.1 GCA_013330015.1 Candidatus Poseidoniaceae archaeon
AGAATGGCTATGTTCGGTTTGAGATACGCTGTCGGTGGCGCTCCAATCGATCATTCTCTCTCACCCATTTTGTTCAACCTCGTTCTTGCCCACCTCCGTTCACGAGGATGTTTCTCCGAACTTGATGCGTCTTCTGTTACCATTTTGGAAGCAGACCACATCGACGAGGTTCTTGGATGGGGGTACATTGAGCACGATAAGCACCAACCCATTTGGAAGCCAGCCAACCAAAAGCTAAGATCGCTCCAAACACATCTCATGAGCGAAGCAATGAATGTGATCGAACTTGAAGCAGATGCAAGGTTCCTTCCAAGAGTTCGACCAACTTCACGTCGAATCAAGAATGCCCAAGTCCCTGATCGTTCCTCTTCAAATGAAGTTTGGATCAATCTCACTTCGCCTCTCAAGCATCAGATACAGAGTATGGCGTTCACACCCATTGATGAGGCATTGGATATTCTTTCAGTCAATGTACTTCGCTACGATGGACAAGGATGGTATTGTGCCACGACCGATGGGGAAGGTGTCGTTCATGTGGCTTCATACTTCGGTATCGATGCAGCAAGCGGTGCTATTCTCGGCATCAACGGAGGTGGGGGAGCCGCTCGCTCCATTGCTTCGGCGTGGATGAAGCATGGGGGATGTATCGTTTCAATCGGTGGAAAGCGACAACTCCCTGCAACTCTTGTGAATGCAAAGCCAACCGATGAGGTAGTTTTTGATTTGATTGTCGATACCGAGTTATCGCTCGAGCGAGCCATGGCTGGAATCGTTCAATTGAATCCAGTTTACTCTCCACTCCGTGGTTCAATCGATGAGAGGTTGGAGCATCTCTCGACAGTCAGTGACACCATTGATGGACGATGGATGCTTGCAGCACAACATCTCGAATGTTGGCGCAGTTTGTGGACGCCCCATCTCTCAGACCAGCTTCCGACCCTAGAACAACTGCTGACATGGTTGGTCGTTGTTGAATCTAGATTGGAACAAAATTGACGCAATTGAATGCAACAATCAAATGTCTCAACAAGAACCGACCTGCATGAGAGAGAGAGCGCTTGCCCTCATATGTTTGCTCCTTCTCTCAACAATTTCGAATACCGCAGCAGTTCCTGAGGAAGATCAAAACTTCCAGCCATCACACACAGGAGTTGATTTTCCAGTCGGGTACGTCGACTTCGCTCAGCAGGGCGGTGCCTTCGAAGAAGAACACCGATTGGTCTACCCTGCACTGAACAGCGGTGAAGGACAAGAGATGGCTGGGAACGGGCCGTTTCCATGGGTATTACTGCTCATTGACGAGAACGAATCTCCTGACAACTACATGCTCATTTCAACACGGATCGCTCAGCGCGGCACCATGGTTTACATCCATACTGAGATCGATAGTGAAACAAATCCAACATGGCAAAGCCTGATTGGTGCCATACTCAATGTCCAGTCTTGGATGAATCAAGCCAATCAAACCAACGATATCGTTCTGGGAATGTACGGTTCGGTCGACGAACAACATTGGGGCCTCATTGGTCATGGATACGGTGCAGTTTGGGCTTCCAATGTCTACATCAATTGGGACAATTTGGTTGCAGATGAATCGCTGCAACCCCCTCGTGCATTGGTCGGACTGGCTATGCAAGTTGATTCAGTTCAAGATCCAATGGTCACAAGTGGAGCCATGCCGAACATCGCATTGTACATCACGGGAAGCGCCGATGAGATTGCCCCGGCAACGGAGAACGTCATTCCTGTATTGGAGAATGTGGACGGACTCGCATGGCAAATCCTCCACTCCCTTGGAGCCAATCACTATCAGTATCAAGATACATCCTCGTTCTTGGAAGACTTCAACGATGGTGATGCATCCTTAACACAAGAGGAACAAATCGATCATGCCATGGAGCATATTTTGCCCTACTTCGATTTAACGTTGCGTGGTGACCATTCCAAGTTTCGAGAGGCCTTCAATCGAGAGAACAATCTCTACTCGTCCTCGGATTCGAATGGCTACGTTGATGAATTGTTGGATGATGCAAAACTGATTCGAATCTCCAACGTTACGAGTCTCAATGGAACGGTTTTCGGACCACAGGATGACGCGACCTTTGAAGCGTTATGGTCTATGAGAAACGGTGAGGTGTACGCCGATTTACCTTCGATGTGGACCGTCGAGGCTCATTGCCTTCTCGACAACACGACTGAATACCAAGCAACCATTTCCAATGACAATGTATTTTGCACAGTGCCAATGGAAGGAATATCCCCTGGTCAACATGAACTGAGGCTGGTTGTCGCTGTCGAGGGTGGGACTGGATTTGCAAGTTTTGATTTCAATCGTACAAACGATCCGATTGAATTTATCGATCCGTTGCCTGAACTTTTCGTCCCTCAGAGAGGTTCGGTCGTCCTCACTGCATCCGACGTTGCAAGCGATCCTGATGGGCAAATCGTTCGCATCTTTGGTGCAACGCTTCTCGAGAATGAATCGCACTTTACGGCTGTTATCAGTCCAGATGGCTCATCGCTCACACTGTATCACTCGGTCGATGAGGAATGGGAAGG
>DUJC01000073.1:0-2226 GCA_013330015.1 Candidatus Poseidoniaceae archaeon
GGTCGATTGTAGGCGGGCCTGACGGGGTTCGAACCCGCGACCGACGGATTAAGAGTCCGTCGCTCTACCTGACTAAGCTACAGGCCCACGCCTGCCTCCGTCAGGTTGTATTTAATCATCTTGGGACAATGTCGTTCCAGCATCGCCTCTCATCGCAGAAAGTGCATCGCCTGGTTGACAAAGAATCGAGCGCATGCTCGGCAACGCTCGTATTGCATCGATCATACTCTTGATTTTGGGACCCATTGAGCCAGAAGGGAATTGTCCTGCATCCAAATGTGATTGTGCTTCTAGGACACTAAGATGACGATGTTCTGTCTGATTGGACTCTCCAAAATTCGTGTAGACAGCAGGAACACCCGTAGAAATAATCAGTGCTTCGGCTTGTAAATCGACAGCGAGCAATGAGGAAAGACGATCTTTGTCGATAACGGCAGGAACACCAATAAAGTGACGTTCGTGTTCAATGACAGGAATTCCACCACCTCCTCCACAAATGACAACAGCCCTCTGATCAACGAGGGTTCGTATGACGTCAAGATCAAGGATACGTTCTGGTAATGGACTTGCAACGACACGCCTTGGACCATGAACCGTCGTAGCGATGTCCCAGTCACGCTCCATGACTTCTTTTGCAGACAAGACAGGTCCAACAGGTTTCGTAGGTAATGCGAAGGCTTCATCTTGAGCATCAACCAAGACTCTTGTCAAAACAACTGCAGTACGCTCAGGACGATGGCGATGTTTGAGAATGCTGTTCAATTGAAGTGAAAGTGTGTGTCCAATCATGCCTTGTGTAGCAGCGACCCATTCATCCATTGCATGAGAAACCTCACCATCCATCGCCATCAATTCACCGACTTGCGGGCCGTTCCCATGCGTAAGTACAACTGACCAGCCCGCCTCGAGCAAATCCACAACATCACTCATGACCTTGGCAAGAACCAGTGCATGTTCGCCATCATCGGAGGCGCCAGGTGGTGCCAGAGCATTACCTCCAACAGCGTAGACAACGATTTTGCTCACATGTGCAGTTCGCATGGGTCCTGTTTGATGCTTTCGCCGTTCTGTTGGAGCAATACCCCCTTTCCATCATAGAACCAACAGGTCCGACTCCAAACATGATATGTGAGAACGTAAACGGGGTAACATGGCCAAAGACATCTGGATTGGTGATGTGCAAAACGGCGATTACGATGGACAAGAAGTAGAACTGAAGGGTTGGATTAAGCGAACCCGTGGCTCCAATAAAATCCGTTTTGTGGTCCTGCGTGATTCAACTGGAACCATTCAATGCGTTGCAAAGCGAGATGTTGTTGGCGATGAGGCCTTTGAAGCAGTTGCATCTGCACTCATCGAATCTTCACTGATCGTTCGTGGAACGGTCAACGTGGATGAGCGAAGTGAGGGTGGTCATGAACTCGTTGTATCTGGAGTTGAAATCGTGGGTCCTGTTGACCCAGAACGACCGTTCCCGATTACAGAATCAGCAATGAAGGCTGCCGATGGTGGGGAAACGGAATTCCTACTCGACAACAGGCACCTCTACTTGCGAACCAGCCGAATGACAACGATGTTGAAGATGCGTTCCTCGGTGTTTGGAGCGATTCATTCCTATTTCCGTGATCTTGATTTCGTGGAATATCAAGCGCCCAACTTCGTTGCAGGAGCTGTTGAAGGCGGTTCAACCCTCTTCGAAGTCCCATACTTTGGCCGGAAGGCCTACTTGACCCAATCATGGCAGCTCTATGCAGAGGCAGCCATGCCTGCATTGGAACGCCTCTACACCATTGCACCATCGTTCCGTGCAGAAAAGTCACGCACGCGACGTCACTTGACGGAATTCTGGCACGCTGAAATGGAAATCGCTTGGGCAACCAACGATGAAGTCATGAACCATGGTGAAGGTGTTGTGCGCCACATTGCATCGACGTTGCTCGATGAACGAAGTGAAGAATTGCAATCGCTTGGTCGTGACTTGGAACTCATCGAACGCTACGCTGATTCGCCATTCCCAAGAATGCGATATGACGAAGCCATCGAGATTCTCCAAGGCAAAGGCGTCGATGTTGAATGGGGTCAAGACCTTGATTATTCGAAAGAAAAAATCCTCACCCAAGATTTCGATGTTCCACACTTCTTAACGCACTATCCGAAGATTGCAAAGCCATTCTACCATCGTGTCGATCCAGAGGATGACAAGTACGTACTCTGTCACGACCTTTT
>DUJC01000073.1:2625-2752 GCA_013330015.1 Candidatus Poseidoniaceae archaeon
TCTCGCACGTCTTGAAGAAGAAGGTACGCCAAAAGAGGCGTACCAATTCTACATCGATACACGCAGCTACGGAGGCGTACCGCATGGAGGATTTGGCCTTGGGGTCGACCGAGTCTGCTCTTGGCTC
>DUJC01000172.1 GCA_013330015.1 Candidatus Poseidoniaceae archaeon
GAGTCCCATCGATGCCTCATATACCTCCAAAGACAACTATACTACATGGCCGCAATGAAAGGAAAAGGTACACAAAAAGAGGCACGATTGGAGCGCCTCAAAGCAGAAATTGCAACCTACATCGAAGATCGACCAGGTTGCTCAGCAGCGGATATCGTTGCATACTTGTCGAACGAGCGCAAAATGAGAAATCACGGTCTTACCGCACGGAAGATTGGATACTTCATCCCGCGTCACATGAAGAACAGCATCGGGTTCAAACTTGATGCGGCCACGGGCAAGCGTATCTATCACGCCATGGGATGACCAAACATTCAATGGAGCGAGGTCCGTCGAGCCGACATGGACTGGCCTTCTGGTGTCAAAGCTGAGGCTCTATTTTCATCCGACGTTGCTCGCAACATGATGAATTCGGACGGGCCTGCTTGGTCGCTTCTCGATCCAAACAATGCGTCTGGATTGAAACACCAACTCGATGCAAAACTTTCCGATGTTGGTTCAAAGCATCCTCAGGGCGTTGAGTACGTTACCATCGATGAACGAAAAGGTCCGGTGCACGTTGAAGACGGAGTGGTGGTTGAACCTCACGTTCACTTGATTGGACCATGCCTGATCGAAGCCAATGCGACCATTCGGTCGCATGCGTATGTTCGTGAATACACATGGATGATGACAGGAAGCCTTCTCGGTCATGCCAGTGAATCGAAGCATTCGTTGTTCCTTCCCGGTGCCAAGGCGCCACACTTCAATTACGTCGGTGACTCGATTCTCGGTTCAAATGTCAATCTCGGAGCGGGCGTCAAGTTGTCGAACCTTCGAAACGATGGTCAACACATCGGTATTTGGCTTGAAGATTCTAGAAGAGCGACAGGATTGCGTAAGTTCGGAGCTGTTCTTGGCGATGATGCACAACTCGGTTGCAACGCTGTCACCAATCCAGGGACCGTTCTCGGGAAATCATGCATGGTCCATCCCAATACGACTGTAAGCGGATATCATGCAGAAAACAGCGTGCTACGTTGAGGGAAGTCCATGTCCAATCTGTTCGGAACCGATGGAATTCGTGGCCGTGTTTCCCTTGATGCGTGCGACGATGAGGGTGCATTGGAACGCATCGTTGACGAGCGTTTGCTCACACCACAATTGATGAAACTGCTCGGCGAAGCTCTTGGACGCTGTTTACCAGAAGAAGGTGAAGGCAGTCAGGTTGTCATTGGATGGGACGATCGTCCGCACAATGCAACGCTTGCAGCATGGCTAACACTAGGATTCCATGCATCGAATTGTGAAGTCGTTCACATAGGCTGTGTTTCGACACCGATGCTGCATTATGGTGTCCTCGAAACCAACTCACGACTTGGTTGCATGATCACAGCAAGTCACAATCCTGTTGACGATTCAGGCATCAAAGTGTTCGATGCGCATGGTCGAAAATCCATGCCTGCTTACGAATCACTCGTTTCAGAAACGGCATATTCGTTGTCACAGGAAGACCGTGAAATCGACGATGTCGACCGACAAGCATGGATGAAGCCAGATTCGGAACACTCTGTCGACCACGCAGCATGGTTGGAGCGCCGACTTTCTCTTGTTCAACCCATCTTTGAATCATCATCCCCTTCCAACGCTTTGTTGTTGGATTCATCAAAAGGTCATGCAGCACACTGGTTGGCAACATGGTTGCAGAAACAAGGGCTCTCCGTTGAGGAAGTGAGTCAAGACGCACCAGCCATGAACGACGGATGTGGAGCGGGAGAACTCTCTCCAGGACAATCTTGGAAGTGGTATGAATTAAGCACAAGTGGACATCTTCTGATTCAATCGTTGACAACTCAAGGTGTTGGAACACTTCTGGGGGCTGCACTTGATGGTGATGGCGATCGTTGTTTGCTCGTCCGTGAAACCAATGATGGCGTCGAAGTGGTCGATGGTGACGATATTGCTGATGCTGTTCTTCGTGCATGTCCAAAGGCTTGGAAGGTAGCTGCAAGCATCGAGTCCAATCTCAAACTTCTGTCCAACATCGAAGAGGATGCCAACATGCAGGGCTTTGAAACGGCAGTTGGTGATCGATGGTTGTCGCACGCACTCGCCCCATGCGTACCACATCAGGAACAGCAACCGCTCCTCTTCGGCATTGAGGATTCAGGTCACATCGTTCTTCCATCACCGCATCCATCCAATAGCAAAGATTGGAGCCTCGTCGGAGATGGAGCCATGACCTTACTCCTTGCCTTGCTTGCCTTCGAATCAGCAGGAATCGATTCGATGCAAAAAGGATGGAAGAAGCGGCTGAGTGTCAAGAATCCAAATCGTTGGATGTGGGACGGTCGAAACGAACTTGCAGATACCGTCGAAGCGATGGTTCGAACCCATCTGGAACTCGCTGGTGACGTTGGAAACTGGGAACGCATGGGATTGGAGGGCGAGTCGAACCTGATGCTCCTCCGTTGTCAATTCAATGGCATGGACGTCAGTTTCGGATTGAGAAACAGTGGAACGCAAGAGAAGACGAGCATTAGTCTACGATTTTCCGAGCCTGAACCGGGCTTCGATGCGATGCTCCTGATGCGATCGGTTCAGAATCTCTTGTTGCGTACGTTCAATCCCGTTGCTTACTGAGATGCAAGCAATTCATCGCGTGATTGCGTCAGATAGGTGATGATGGCTAACAAGGTCGCAGTTGCGAGCAGCAACGCAAGAGCGGCAAGCGATGTCATACCTTGGAAGATGAGTACGCTAGCAACGATCCATGCAAGAACAAGATTGAGGAACCCAACGATACGCCATCCTCGACGCAAGGTAAGAACACCAATCACCCACGAAGTTGTGGACATTGCGAGGGTCAACAGGACGAACAACAGCAGCGATGGTGAGAGAAGTCCTGTAACGATGAAGAGCACCTGGGCAACCCAGAGCGATGCTGAAACCCACAGGCCTTGATTGGTGTAGGTTGCAACCCCTCCAGCGATGAGGCCGAGCGTTCCAATGGCAACGGATGACATCCACGTCTCAAACAAGGTAAGACTGAATTCATCTTCAACCCACCACACGAGTTCGTTCAATGCAACTGGAAGGACGATGAATCCAACCATCAAGACGGCTGGTTGCCTCCATTCCCATCCCCGCAAAAACATCAGCGTAAGAGCGACCAAGGCTGCGGGTCCGAACGAAAGTAGGAGGATGGACAATCCGTAGGAGATGCGACCCAGAGCGCCGCGATGGTCTTGCAAGTTACGTTTTTGCCGTTCACGCTCAACCCAATTCCATAGCAACGCCGCACCGATTAACAGGATTTCGTTGCCGATGACAGGTACCATCCATGACATCTCATCAAACTCGAGAGGGTTCGTCAAGGTTGGAATCGGTAGCTCGCCTCCGGCGAGAACTCCGAACAAGCGATCGATGACCAACAAACCGACAACCATGTCGAGGACGTTCGGAATCCGTACGCCCAAATCGTTTCGGCCAACCAATGCAAAACCAGCCAAGGCAATCAAGCCTGAAATGAGAATCAGTAAATCGAACTGCTCATCGAGAAACACAGTGCCTTGCGTCATTCGTGATGCAAGATGAACCAACACCAAACCAGCCATTGTGACAGCAATTGGAATTTCGACACCAAGAACATCGACAAGGCGGAGGTTGAGTGAATCAGCCCGTAGTCGTGCCAAACTGATGAAGAGGAAGGACATCCCTCCCATCAGCAACAAGGCGATCATGCCTGAACCACTGAGATAGGCAAAGAACGTTGAAGCAAAAATTGTCACGCCAATGAAGGACAGAACGATGCTAGGACGGTGCTGAATATCGCCTAATTCCAAGTCCATTTCGCCCGTACTACCAGCGCGCTTGGCACGTTTTTTCTGCTTTTCAGCGAGTTCGATCATCTTCGGATCGATGAACTGAACGCCGGTCTGTTCACTCGTCTGATTGTATGCAATCTGCGTACGTTGTTTGGCTTCGATTTCCAGCAATCGCTCATCACGTCGAGCAACGGAACGCATACCAGAGCGCCATTCACCTTGAAAGGCAAGGTATGCGCCTGAACCAACGAAACTGAGCAGCGCCATGATGGTGAGCAATTGAAGTTCGAGTGCAGTGCCGCTGAACAACATCAAACCGATCATGGCGACGGTTGCGAGTGTTGGTGGAAGCAATTTGTCCATTTTTGTGACACGGCTCAGATAGTGGAACAAGGTTCCCAAAGAGATGAAGCTCATCATCATGGCATCTTGTCCAGCTTGAGGGAACCAATCGGCATTGGTGAGTTCGAATGAAGCATCGTTCCTCAATGCTGGAATGGCCAAGAGGGCACTCATAACAAGGAGTTGGTAGGTGACGATGCTGTTGGTTTGGTTTCGCTTGACGTTGTCTTTGTCACTCAGGAAGCGATCGGTATGAACCAACATCAAGGAACATCCAGCGACCATCGTTGCAGCAAACATCGACGTATGTCCGAACTTCCATCCAAAGTGGAGTGCAAAGATGCTCCATGCGACCAACATCGTTCTCGGTTGTCCTCGATGTTGCCCAAGTGCAACCAAGGTGCCATGGAAGACAAGAATAGCTGCCATGATGCCGATAAGTCCCCAAGCGGGCATGCCACCGACACGCGTGATGCCCCATACGGAAATGAGGGAAAGAACGAACGAAAGGTTCCACAATTGTAAGATTCCAGAATCACGGGCTCGAGCACCGAGTTCGCTTAAACCAGCCAACCGTCCAGCCAGATTCAATGTCGCTTGACCCTGGCTGAGATTGACATAGAGTTGCTGAACGATGAGCAGCAACATCCAGGCTGCAACATGCTGCTCGTCGAGAACGACAGGAATGAAATCGTTCGAGAACATACGCGATTCAACATCGGTTCCAAACATCAACAACCAAACCCACGGCATCAAAACAGCAACGCCAGAGATGGATGGGGATTGGCGTTGAACGCCAAGCCATGCAAGACCGAGCCAAACGATGGCTTGGGAAGCGAGGAGTCGCCAGCCGTCGGTTTCTGCTGGAATCAGGATGGTCAGGAGGATGACGATGATGATGCCACCCATCCACAAAACGTGATCCGAAACTGCTTGCTGATTGCGAAGCAGTGCAATGGATGTGAGAAGAGCTGTGAGAATCGCATAGATGCTGTAAGCACTCAGATTGGCGATGTTGATGGTGAAGACTTCCAGATTGAGAAGTATGACGAGAATCAACAGGAACGGTGCTGGGAACAAAATAAACGGTGCGAGACGTTTCCATTCAACACCACGAACTGCTAGATACGAGCCACCAAAGGCGCTCATTAGCAGGAGCAATTGAGCGAGTGCATATCCGGTTTCGTCTCGATTCGCTGCAATCGAAAGCAAGGCCCCAATCATTCCTAGGCCGACAGAAATAGCCCACAATCCTGGTTTGCCGAGGCCGAGGGCTTTGGCAGCAGCCGAAAACCAATTGTCCGCTTTGTGGAACTGTGTTGCCATCACTGCATTGGTTGCCGTCACAGCAAACATTAGCATGAACAAGAGAAGATCGTCGTCGAAGGAAACAATCTTGATGTTCACGATGGTCCAATCGTTGGAAAAGGCATGCAGACCAATCCAGAGATAGGAGACAGCAATACCGAGACTTGCAAGATTCCCAGATTTTCGGTGAAGAGCCAGACCATGCATGGACAAGGTGCCAAGCAGAATCATTCCTGCAACACCAAGTTCGTCGTACAGAGCTCCAGCGGCGCTCCCAAGAGCGAGCAAGACCAGCGTCGCTTGTGCAGCAATGGCATCATCATCGTGACGCTGAGCGATGAGGATGTTGAAGCCAATCAAGACGAGCAAGAAGATGCCAAGCGAAAGATCCGCACCAAGTGGAGAGGCATCCAACCATCCCCAGTGATGCACATCGAGGGCAAAGCCGTAAAGGATCTTCATCGAAATGATGACCCATGTCACACCGAGCAGATGCATGGTCGGATTTGGAATCCACTTTTCTCCAGCCCATAATCCGGAAAGACCCATGATGATGAGCAATGGCCCTCCAAGGAATGGAGGCAATGCGGTTCCGACAACCCAACCCAAAACGGACCAAACAAGGACCATGCCTGCAAGAAGGCCGTATCCGAGCCTCCGCTCACCATGAACGGCCATATCGGTTACACTGTCTGCTGCAGCAGCTTCATTGACGGTTCCATCACGCTTGATGGCACCAGCCTCGTCCGTTTGTTCGCCCTCAGAGCTGAACAGTGAGGCTATTTCTCCAACGGCTTCATCCGTTTCTTTGTCCAGAGCAGACACCTCAACGATGGCCTCATCCTCAGGCTCTTGGATCATGAACTGGCCAAGATCGATTCCTCCGCCTCGGCGGAACTCCTTCTGACGGAGAACATCGTCTTCTACAGGGTCGTGGTCTTGACCGTCCTCCCCCATACTAATGTCCTGTCAAAGTTCCGTTTGAAACCTTCTCCATTTCCCAAAGTTTTCAACGGAATTTAAGACGGCTGAAGAGAAAGGGACAAAGAGGGTCCGCGATGACCAAGGCCATGGCGGAGACCTCCACCCCGACATCAACCCCTCTTTCGGCGCACGGCATCCAAGCGAAAGGCGAGGTTCACTGGAACCTCAATACCGATGTACTTGTCGACATTTCCTTGTCAAGAAATGAGGGTATTTTGAGCGCTCATGGAGCACTCGTCACTGAGACGGGAGAACGTACCGGCCGTTCGCCGAACGACAAGTACATCGTCGACGAAGCATCGACGCATGACGATGTCAACTGGGGCGATGTCAACGTCTCAACCGACCTTGCCACTTTTGAGCGCATGCGAGCTCAAGTTGTCGACTTCCTGTCCGAACAGGACGCTCTGTTTGTCCAAGATTTGGCCTGTGGAGCAGAGCCAAGCGAAGCATTACCGATTCGAGTCATCACGCACAATGCATGGCACAGCACGTTTGCTCGAAACATGTTCATTCGACCATCGGATGAAGACCTCGCATCGCACACACCTGAATTCACCGTCTTTCATGCACCGCATTTCGAAGCCGATGACGATGCACTCAACTCGCAATGTTTCGTCATCGTCAACTATGCTGCCGGCGAAGT
>DUJC01000180.1:0-4695 GCA_013330015.1 Candidatus Poseidoniaceae archaeon
CGAGCCGCTTCTCGTGCTTTTGAGGCGAGAAGTGCCTTTTCCACAATCTGTTTTGCAACAGTAGGATTCTCCTCGAAGAATTCTCCGAGTTTGTCATAGACAATCGTCTGAACAATACCCGTGACCTCACTGCTCACCAGTTTGTCCTTGGTTTGTGAGGAGAACGATGGGTCAGGATGCTTAACGCTGACGACGGCTGCAAGTCCTTCTCGAACATCATCTCCAGAGAGTGAATCGCCCTTGAGTAGGTTTTTCTTCTTGGCATAAGCGTTGACAGAACTGGTCAGTGCAGTCCGCAGGCCGGACATGTGCGTTCCACCGTCTTTGTTTCGAATGATGTTCGTGTAACAACGAATCGACTCGCTGAATGCATCCGACCATTGCAAAGCGACTTCGACCTCAACGAGACCTTTTTCGATTTCTTTGTCTCCAGAGATGGTGATGACATCGGCGTGCAGCACTTCCCTGCGTTCGTTGAGTTGACCAACATATTCAGCAAGGCCGCCTTCGTAAAGGTGCTCGGCGTGATGAGGCTCTTCGCCTCGATTATCAAGAATTGTGATTTTAAGACCTGCATTGAGGAAGGCTGTTTCGCTCACGCGGGTTTCGATCTCTTCGAGATTGAATTCGGTCACATTGGTGAAGATTGTCAAATCCGGCTTGAATGCGATGTGCGTCCCTGTATCGCTGCAGGTGCCTATTTCTGCCAAATCGTCAACTGGTACGCCCGCTTCGTACCGTTGGAAGTAAACAACACCGTCGCGATGAATGGTCATCTCCATCCACTCAGATACGGCGTTTACAGCAGAGACACCAACACCGTGCAGACCACCGGATACCTTGTAGGAACTGTTGTCGAACTTTCCACCTGCGTGTAGTTTCGTCATGATGACTTCCGCTGCTGAAATTCCAAATTCTTCGTGGATGCCGACTGGAATGCCTCGCCCATAATCACGAACGGAAAGCGAATGATCGTCGTTCAATACGATATCGATTTGTTTTGTATGACCTGCGAGATGCTCGTCGACGGAATTGTCGACCACTTCCCAAATACAATGATGCAAAGCAGAGCCATCATGTGGGTCGCCAAGGTACATTCCTGGCCTTTTTCGAACAGCTTCAAGTCCTTCGAGAACCTGAATGCTTCCTGCGTCATAATCTTCTGCCATAATTTCATCAAATCCAGTCAAAATTTCGTCACTGTCGGCCGATTTGTGTCGGGCCGCTTACGCCTTCCTTCTAACTGTTAAACATGCCCGACGAGGGTATGTAAAGATACCTCCTAAGCAGTCTTCCGTAAAGCGTTTTTTGCGCTACAAACACCCCCCCAAAATCTGTAACTTGAATGTTCAATTCCATCGTACACCATCCGTGAGCGTTAAGAAGAAGACGAAGGTCGGTTAAATCATGCCTGAACCGACCATTTGTGTAGCGCTCGACTCAACCAACGTTGACGACATGGTCGATGAGGCCGCTCGTGCATCAACCGCTGGTGCCGATCTCGTCGAAGTTCGATTCGACCGATTGTACCTAACAAAGCCGGAACCGGTCATGGTTGAACAAGAAGAGGGCGAGCCGAAGAGCGTCATACCTCCTGAAGCGGAGTGGCCCATTTCCGACGCCTCGTCCATCAATGCTGAAGAGACCATTCAGAAACTCAAGGACTCAATTGCAGTCCCCGTCATATTTACCGTTCGCCCACCCCGTGAAGGCGGATTCTTCCCTGGTACTGAGGACGAACGAATTGCAATCCTTGAACACGCGATTGCATCAGGCGTCACATGGATTGATATCGAATCCTCGATTGAAGAGGGTGCACTCGGTGGCTTACTCGCTGCTGCGAAAGAGAAGGGTTGCAAGATCGTCTACTCTAGCCATGACATCAACGGAACGCCAAATTCAGAAGACATCGCATCCTTCGTTCGTGACAATCGTGAAAGGGGCGATTTGATGAAGTTCTGCTCCACTGCACATTCACATCTCGATGCTTTGCAAATCGTCGATGCTGCAATCGAGTTGAAAGGAGAGGGTGTCGATTACAGCGTCATGGCCGTGAACAGCGGGGGCGACTGGGCTCGTATCCACGCACCAGTTCTTGGCGTTTCCATGGTCTACGCGACGCTTTCCATGGAACACAGAATCAGTGACAAGGGCCTCATCAACGTTCGAGATCTACGAGACGCTTGGACGCTTCTCGAATACTGATTCAGTTCTGATTCAGTGAAGGCATCAGTTGCTTTTGCGCTTCAACGTTCGGTTCCAGGCCAGCTCCCATGTAGCGCTTGTTGATGAGAACAGGTGCCATGATGATGGCTGCAAAGAAGACAAAGAACACAATCGATACAGTCCAATTTGGAAGAACGATTGAACGCTCAACGGTCGAAATCGCAACATCAGCTGCAATGATCTTGTTCTGCGCTCCCGCATCACCTCTTCGTGAATTGTCCCAAGCATCGATCACAATGAAAAACTCTTGATAGGTCGTGCCAGAGAAGAGCGAAGAATGGACTTCAGGAGCGTCCAAAGCTACGCTCATGACAACAGAATCCGTGTTTTCATAGGTGTGGACATCTCTGTACGTTTTCCATCCAGTGACATCGAAGGCAGCCCATTCAGGAGAAACTTCGGTCACAAATTCATCATCGCTCAGACTTTCTCTATCAAACCAAAAATCATAATCGGTTCCATGCATTCGGTCATACGACCACTCATAACGTTCGTATTGAGACGTCGTCATCAAGTAAACATCGGCTTTTGCAGGGACTGTTGAATTTCCAACAATCCCTTGAATCTCCACGCAGATGGTCGTTCTGTGGGAGTTCGAGAGATTAACACGCAGTGCCCCAGCGCTGTCGTTACCGACAAGAATCGTTGTAGCGATGTTGGTGGTAAGCGTCTCAACGGGAACTGGAGAATGATAGGCATTGTACATCCATGGCTCTTCAGGAGAAAGTGATGGATCGGTGTTTTCTCCACCAGAATTCATCGGCTCGGATGAGCGACCTCGATTAGGACCATCATCGTCCCAATCCTCCTCATAGTCGAATGAATCCCAATAGTTGTTGAAAGGGACTTCAGCATGTCGCGAGACGGTTTCGTTCCATACGATGGGAGAGAGCGTTCCTTGGCAATCATCGATTGCAGCCGAAGCGGAACCAACAGATGGTGCAAAGATACCACTCAGCAAAGGAACGAGCAAAATCGAGAGAAGAAAAACTGCTCTTCGTTGCAACATCGGTTCACCCCTTAATCCAAGGTTGACGACGAGGTTCTTGAGGCATTCGTTTACTCTCGACGTCGCAAAGGTCGAATGTAACCACTCTCATCGTTTCTACGCTCTTGCTTGGAGAGAATCTTCGGCGCTGGTGGAGGCGAGTGGTGGTCCATACCAAGCAACCCGCCATCATCAGCGTGCTCAACGTCGTACGTCTCAGCATTCTGTTTGGCTTCCTCTTCAATTTCATTCGGTTGACGCATAACAAGCCAACCAAGAATCAAGGCAGCAAGAATCAGAGCAATGAAGCCAAGTGCATCACTTCCAGCATCGGACATCCACGATTTCCACTCATCCCAACTGAAGTCTGAGAGAGATGGATCTGCATCTTGTTCCGGAAGAACGGTCACATCTGCTTGAGCCTCATCGCACAAGCCCATACCATCGCAGACTCTCACCTTGAGAACTGCATCTGTTGGTTCGTCCCAAACAACCGTTGCTAGTGTCACCAGCGTGTTTGTGGAGACAAACCAGTCGTTGTCGACAATTTCGTCACCATCGGCATCTCTCAGAATGTCTTGCTCCCACTCAACGACAAGATCGTTGCTGATGGCTTCATCCCTATCAGAATTCGAACCATCGAGAACGTTAAGGTCTCTATAGAACACTAAATCAGCGAGTGATTCAGCATCTGAAACGTTGATAATCACAGCCGTGGAAAAGTCTTCATAGACTTCATCTGGTAAGTTGATACCAGCAATTTCAGGTGGTGCATCAATGTGGATGTTGAACTCTGCGCGAGTAACGTCACCCGTTCCAAAAGCATCTCGAACGGTTAGTTTCACGGTGTACAATCCTGGTCGTTCATAGGAATGCCAAGGCATTGGATCGTGGACAATCGGCGTTGCATCTCCAAAGTCCCAAGTATATTCAAGCAATCCATTCCAATCTGGGGACTCTTGCTCGAGCGGTACATACTTTCCTTCGAACCGCTGGTCACCGTCACGTGTACCACTCGAATCGAAGTACAACATAGCGCCTGGAATAGCGACATTGACGCCATTTTCATCAAAGGTCCTTGACCATTGATCAGGCAATCCGTTCTCCGGAAACACATCGGTATCCATGAGCAGTTCCCCATCAACCCAGGCATCGAGAATTTGCAACTGAATGATTGGAAGGGGATTGGCAACGACAACAACGATGACCTTAGGCGTGCTTTGTGCTCCGTTCTCATCGGTGACAACGAGCTGAATGATTTGCTCACCTGGCTCCAAGAAGGAATAGGCAGGCAACGTCTTGTTGCTGAATGTACCATCTGGGAACGACCAATTGAACGCTAAATCAGTATACAGACCTGTGGTTCCATCGACGTCGAAACTGGTTCGACCATCAAATGTGTATGGAACATTGACTTGTGCCTCTGTAACAAGGAAATCGATTTGAGGCGATCCTGTTGCCCCAGACTCTTTGACGATGTA
>DUJC01000180.1:5103-16166 GCA_013330015.1 Candidatus Poseidoniaceae archaeon
GTTACGGTGATGTTCTTGAGACCTGGCGTATCCCAAGCAGGAGCTGGATACAGTGTTGCAGATGCTGTCGAAGAAAAGTCATCCTCACGATCAACATCAATCCCGTCGAGGTTGACGCCACCCTCAAACACCCAGCCGAGTGAGAGGTTTTCTCCATCATCGTCGGTAAAGACATCCGGCATTAACAAAGGCGTGTACGTGTAGGTTGTGAGTTCATCCGAGAAAATTTGGTACGGTAAACGGTTGTTAACGATGATTTCAATGGTTTTCTGGCCAGTGTTGACACCGTCTGAAACGGTCAAGGTGAGAATATAGGTTTGGTTCGGTCCAACGACATCTCCCCATTCGTGATTTGCGGTGTACTGCCCTATTCCATCTGTCACAGAAGAGCCATCACCCCAGTCCCACTCGAAGTCCAAGAATTCCAATGGAACGTTGTCTGCTGTTTGATATGCAGAGAAAATAATTCGCTGATTCGTGAGGATTTCCAACCGATCGGCTACAACATTGTTGTTGACTGTAATGATCGGAATCGGCTCAGAATCATCTGTGATGTTGATTTGGTTGATGCTCACATCCGACCACGTTCCTCCAACATCCATCACACGCAATGTCGTGTTGTAGAGTCCAGCTTGCGCAAAGGAACGTAGTGGTGAGCGCAATCCAGAGGTCATGTTGTCTCCGAAATTCCATGCGTAGGCAATGGGTTGATCGAAGTATGGCAGGGTATTGTTGTCGAGCGATAGTCCCCACGCATCAAAACCGTCTCCGGTGAACTGAATTTTCTCATAGGTCTGACTAAGGTTGGTCGAAACCGAAGCGTTTGCTACAGGCGCCATGTTGGTCAATGCCTGAGGGGATGTTGTTTCTGTATCCAGTACAGCGCCAAGCATGTTCTTCATCGTAAAACGAACAGTGTATTGGTCGTCCTTATTGGCAGTGAAATAAACGCTGTTTGGAACATGGACTCCTCCACCGGCTTGAACACGATTGGAAATTGTGTCAACGATGGTTCCATTGCTATCACGTACAATTGCGTCTACATCAAGATCCTCAAAGAACGCATTCGAGAGAATGGAGTAGTTCACTTGAACGGTATCAGCTGAACCATCGCCATCACGGTCACCGAGCGTGGTTCCATTCAGCATCATGGTCGCTGGAGAGGTGATGCGTGCTGCCTCGATGTCGATGGTTCCCTGCGGGTATGAGGGTCCACAAGAGGTGTAATCACAATCGGCAATCGTGCTTGCATACCACACGATAGCGTAGACCTCATCGGTGAGGTTTCCAAAACCTTGGATGAGTCCAGTCGCAACGTTGTTGGTGAAATCCAAGTCCTGCGTAGACCAGAGCCCATCAGCCGTTGATTTGTAAACCAAAACGCCATCAAAATTCGAGACATCAGATGTAACTCTGAGTGTAAGTGGAGCCGGTGAAGCAGCACCTGGGGTGAATTTGAAGGAACGGATACCCCATCCTTCCATCGTGTGGCCAGTTGAACTCCACGGTGTTGACCAATCTGAATTTGTGTCCGCAGGTGTGATTCGGCAGAAGGTCGACCCTCCACAAGCTGGGTTCAAATCGAGGTTTGAGAAACCGTAGATGCCTTGATCGGAATCAATGGTTGCTGCGATGGAGAAGTTTGCAAAAATTTCACCCATGGTTCGACCGATCTTTCCAGATTGTCCGGATACGGGTGAAAGTGCGAGGTTTTCGACACCGAGACCACCCGTAGCAGAATCCTGAACAAGCTGTCGAACAGCTGGGCCGCCACCAAGATGGTCTGCGAGGTACATTGTGAACACGAATCCTGCGCCATAATCTGCGTTGCGTTGGTTCCACCATCGAACGCTCAAATCGGATTGTTGCGTCCATCCGTTCAAGTGGCCAGCAAGGGTTCCATCGGCTCCAAAGCAGAGGTAAATCGCAACGTCTGCATTGCCTTCGTCCAACCAGAGGTTCTCGTAAGGATCCTGTGCGTTGTGAAGAAGGTGTTGGAGTTCGTGAGCGATGATGGACTTCCCCCAAGCCAGAGTGATGTCAGCGAAATCGACGTAGACAACGTCCCGAGTGGGTGCGGTTCCCGGGGAAAAGTACCCACCGATGTTGTAGGCGCCGTCGATATCATAGACGACGATTTCAACTTGACAGTTGTTGTCGTTGTCCGGAGGTGCTAGCCCACGCCCGTCTTGGTAATCTTTACCGAAATAGGTGGTCATGGTTGGATAGATGGTTTGGTCCCATGTCGAAGCGAGGTTTTGCAAGACAGTGGAAGAGAGGGTTCGTCCGGATTGAACCAAAAAGGCGACAGTAGCCGTCGTTTTGGCAACATAGACGTTCGTTGAACCTCCTGAAATTGGCACAGTTAGCGTATCACCAACCACATGTTGTGTGCATGTTGAGCGCGCCATGGTTGGCTGGTAACGTATGTCATTGACGCCAGGGCGACCTTCGTCAATCCAAGCTTGTTTGATAAACGATGTTGCAGATACAACGGGTTGGTCTTCCTCAATCAGTAGGTATTCAGATCCTGCCTCGACATTGAAGTTGGTTAAATCGCCGTATACAACTCCAATTTCATTGACGACATCTTCGACCTCGTTTTGTGTTTCATTGGCCGCTGCCTGACCCAGAACGGAGGTCAGCATGAGGAAGACGAGAAAGAGTGCTTGGGTAGAGCGTCGTTCAGACATATGAAATCCTCTGGAAAATGTGATGCTGTATCACAATTGGATGTGTGGAAATGAGGTATTTAATACCCCGCGTCTTCAGCATCATTACAATGGAGGGTCCAAGATTGAAGATTTCGCTGGTTTTGACAACCCTTCTTGTTTCGACCATGGCCGTACCATGGACGACATCAGCAGAGATTTGCTCAAATGTCGAACATCTTGAATTCGATGGCCAAAACGCTAACCAAAGCGTCACCAAGCAAGTGAATTTTGGTGCGAGAGTACCGGGAAGCAATGCCTCAGAAGACCTACGAAATTGGTTTATTGAGACTAGAACTGAGTTTGATTGGACCTTGGACCCCCACAATTGGGACGGATACAACCTTACCAATCTTGAGGGAAGACTTGTTCCTGAAGATGCGGAGCCATTGGGACCAGTTGTCGTCCTAGCTGCACACTACGACTCAAGAGACCGGGCCGAACGAGATCCTGATCTAAATATGACCGATGTACCAATTCCCGGTGCCAACGATGGCGGAAGCGGTGTTGCGGTTCTGTGGGAGCTTGCGAGAATCCTTCCAACAATGAACTTGGAGCACGAAGTGTGGATTCTCCTTACCGATGCTGAAGACCAAGGCCCTACGCCATCGATGCTTGGGGCAAAAGCATGGGCTGAGAACCGCACAGAGGAGGACATTTCTCGTATTGATGCGTTCCTACTCGTCGACATGATTGGTGATGCTGATTTGAAAATTTATCGAACTTTTCCACCATACGTTGGAGATGAGGAGGGTGATCGTTTGTGGGATGCGGTTCGAACGCTCGCCGGCCCCTTGGGTCTTATCGATAACGTCACAGATTGCGGTGGAAACCCTGGACTTGACGTCGTCAACTTCTCGACCACCGATGGCGTCATCGACGACCATGTCCCAATGATTAGCGTAGGCATACCAGCGATTGATTTCATCGACATTCGTTACGGCGAAAATGCATCGGTTTGGCAAGGACATTGGCACACACATGCGGACACGCCTGACAAGGTCTCCGCAGAGTCACTCGCACACATTGGGCGGCTGCTGGAACTTGGACTCAGAGAGGGCTCTTGGTTGAACGTCCAATTGAATCAAACTGAGCCAACGCAACCACATGAAGAAGTCCCGCCATCAACCTTCGGTCCATTCGTTATCGGTGCAGTGTTCACCATCATCGCTCTTATTTTCGTCGGTTTTCTTGGCCTTCATGAAAGCGTGCGTTTGAAACGATAGGTCTGCATGCGCGGATACACTGGGGTGCATTGCTAATCGCGCACCATAAAACACAGGAGGGTGCTAAATGGACATAAATGAACGCCGTGAAGCACTCCGTGCACGTGTTCGCAGCAAACTTTCGGGGGAGGAAGAAGAACCTGAAGAATTGGTTGTTCAAGCGTCCGAGGTTCAGGCGGCAACAACGGAAGGCGAGGAATTACTTCTCATCGACGACTCAAATGGTCTACTTGCCCTTGCTTCATCTCTTATCTTCATCGGAAGTGTCCTCGGTATCATTACAGGATTGTTGCTTCTACAAGGGAACCCTGCGGAGTTGTTGAACAACACCTTGGAAAGCGACGATGCTGTTGAGGTCTACGGTATTGTCCTTGAGGCTGCATCCGGAGATTCGATGGAAGGCGTTCAGATTCAATTGATCGAAGAAGGAAGCGGTAATCTCATTCTAGAAACTCAAACCAATTCGTATGGTTACTACAGCTTCGAAAACGTTCCATCTGAATCACACATACTACGCGTTTCAATGGATTCCTACATGACGGTCGAGCGAACGTTTACACCAGATTCAGCAACCCAAGCACCATTTACACTTACGGAAGGAAACGGAACAGTTGAGGAAGACTTCAGACAGTCAAATTCAGGTTGGTCGTTGGAGAATGCTGTTGCACTTTCTACTGGGATTGCCCTCGTGACCATTCTTGCGGGTGTTGTTGGACTCAAGGCTGCAGTTGATACGCGCAGCGCCATGAATTATCGAAGAACGCAATATCTTGCAGGATTTGCCTTGTTCAGTCGTGGATTCATCGTCTTTGGACCGTTTTTGATTCTCTGTGGGATGGGACTCATGATTCTTGCAAGGGATGAATTCCAAGCCTCTGAGGTGGAGTGATGTACCTCATTACCGTTGAGGGCGGGGATGGTTCAGGCAAAGGTGAGGCTGTACGGATTCTGACAGAACTCCTCGCCTACTATCCGTTCAACGAGGTTCATCGAACTCATGAGCCACGCCGACATAGCGATCTTGGAAAACTCGCACTTGAGGCTGTCAAAGTTGGAGATAAGACTCCTCTGCAAGAAGCTGGATTGTTTGCTGCTGACCGACTTGATCATTCGCACACGTGGATTAAGCCACGGCTTGAGCGTGGTGAAGTTGTGGTCTCAGACCGGAACATTCACTCTTCCATTATCTACCAAGGTGTAGTTGGAGAATTAGGAATCGATACCGTTTGCCAAGTGAATTCCGCATCGATGATACCCGATCTTGTGGTATGGATTGATTGCGACCCTGACCGGGCCATTGAGCGCATCAAACATGCTACCTTGCGAATGAGTAGCGACAAGCAGGAATACTTCGAAACACCTGAAATTCAGAAAACCATACGCCAAGGATTCGATGATCTCTTTACTGGCGAAATCCAAGTCGCCCCTCCATTTGACAAGTGCTGCATCGTTGGTCCAATCCTCAACGAAGGTGGACTGGATGAACTGCGTCAGAAACTAAAGCATGAACTTCGGCAGTTTTTCAACCGAAGACCGGCTCCTCTCAACGTCGATGCCGATAAAGTCGATAGATACTTACTCAACAAACTAGCCCACGATGTTCAGCAACAAACTCGATTGCCCGGCGCACCAATGGAGCGTACGTCCGTTCACATCGGTTGGCTCAGTGGACAGTCGCCAGCACAGTGGATGCAAACGGCTGAGGACGAATGGGATTCAGCCCAGGCTCGACAGTCGGATGTTCCAAGTAATCCACTCGCTCGCTCGATCTGGTCCATCCTCGGCACACTCTCACTCATGGCAGGATCGTGTGAGATCCCTCGCTTGCACAAATCACTTGGACCTCATCGAATGGTGACGCAACGCCACACACAACGTCTCGTCAAATGGTTGGAAGAAGCAAACTGGATTCATCGTCAACAAAATCACATTCCATTTGCCGAGGGCCAGGTGTTCAAGCTTCGCGACGCTTGGATCGGCTTTGCTCGATTGACCCTTGCCATGTGGCCGTTTCGCGTTGCACTTTCGACATGGAGGAAAAACAACCCTGAGGTGCCTTGGGAAAAGGCGCTGGAAGATATTCTCAAGCAGAGCAATGCTCAACTCAACAAGGCGGTTGAAAACACCATTGAGCGACTGAACATCCTCACGAGTGGACACGAAAATTGTCCTGTTCCCGAGAACGCAGAACAGTTGCTGGTGTGGTGGTCCATGCCTCCGCCCGATCACTCCTCTTCCTGAGGAGGTCGCTGGAATCGGACGTTACCAGGCAATTGGACCTGCGATGGCTTGTCGAATTTGTTCGGCCGTGCACTGTATGCTGCAGCAAAGAACAGCCCCAATCCGAGTCCGAATGGGATTCCAGTCACCAATCGAAGGAAGGCTGTTGATTCCCTGTCGGTCAAAAGCTGAGTGAATCCATCCACCGCCATAGGGATGACACAAATGGCACCAATGGCAATAAAGAGCATTGTTCGACGGTTTTTTCTGTAAATCGGATTCAATTGCTCATCTGGCAAGACCGAGAGAAATGTGTCCCGTATTGTCCAACGGTTGACACCACGACGAGAATAGATGAAGCCTCCAAGTGCTAAGCCTGCAAAAATCCCGACGTCGCGCACACAAACCGGCATTTGATTACCGTTAATGGACCAAGAACGTTCATGCTTATTGTGGCAATTCAAATCGCCAAATGCATAGATTGCTGCACTATATAGATTCAAATCAGTCCATGTGAAATTTTGGTCGTTCTCTTTGTGGAAGTCAAGCATGTTGGCTCGCCCAGAAAGTTCACCAATTGTGTCTGCTTCTGCCATGGCTGGTGCAAGGAAGAACGATGCAAGGAAGAAGAAACTGATGCCTCCTATCCATAAGCCAACCTTTTGATCTCGGGTTCTTGTCTCGAGACCATTGCGTTCCATGGTTCTGCCTTCACTTCACGTCCTTTAATCCTTGACGCATCGACGGTTTCATTTCACTCGCAATCTACCACTGCCCATGGCGGAGCCATCAACGGAGCCGGTTGGTCTGTGGCTTGGCATACAAGCTGGAGCCTTCCTTGGCCTGTATTTCGGGTTCAGTCTGGCTTTGGTATCCGCCTTGACAAGCCCTGAAGAATTGATGCGCATCGTCTATCTCATCACCATCTTTCCACTGGTCGGAGGGATTCTCCTCGGACCATTTCTCGCAAAACGAGAACGTCCTGTGGCCTCGGACGTCCCTCCTCTCCAACAGACCATGGAAGCACTCGAAGGGATGGACGAAGGCCAAGGAAAGTGGCGAATTCTGAGCCACGTTCGTAGTGATGGTCGGACCGTGCGCATCGATCTGCACGATTCAAGTCGAGTGGAAGAACTCCTCAGTCGTACAACTCCGCTGACCAATGAGTTCCCGGTTCGTTACATGGTCGGCCGTGGCATCAGCAGCAGCCGTCAACCCGAGTTGCGAGCAAACGTCCTCAATATCCTTGACAAACAGTTCCCAAAAACGCGACAGTCGAGATACACCTCCGCAATCGAAATAGCCCCTGAGTTGCCCGAACGACTTCGAAATCAACGAAAACGAATTAACATACTGCTTGCCATATTTCTGCCGATTGCAACCTTCCTTGGATGGTTGGAAATGAGGTAAACATCACGTAGTATCACTTATTTTGATGAAGGTTGAGAATAACCCATGCGGGAGGTCTCTTTCTTTTGGAAAATCGACCGTCTCGGGGCAATCGGGCTGGAGAAGATTCCAAAGATTGCACGTCGGATTGAGTTCTTGTCGTACATCAAACGCGCTCCAAAAGACATACGCTGTTTGTTCAAGTTTCATCTTCATGATGGGCAGAAAGTCGAGGATCTGATAGGCGTCGACGCCCTCGAAGTACTGGAGGTTATTCAAGAGGCTGAACAGCCTGATGAAGGACATTTGGTCATCTGCAGAGTCATCCATCCTGTGCCAATCCTCAACGCTCGAACCAATGGAACATTTGCCGTTGCAGGCTCCAAATTTGACGAGGAGGGGTTGACATACATTCTCCAAGGCTCCTCAATGAAGTTGCGACTCCTCTCAGGTGTGTTACGACTCATGGCAAAACCCGACCGTACAAGTGCGCGAACACTCAAGCTAACTCCGCAAAATCACGAATCTGTTTTGACGGAACGTCAACTGAAACTGGCGAAGTATGCTTACGATCGTGGCTACTACGATTTACCCAAGCGGATCAAAATTACTGAATTGGCTGAGCAACTTGGTCTTGCGAGAGCGACAATATCGGAACACCTCACGAAAATTGAAGGCATTCTCATGGACGATATGTTCTCGTCGATGACCGATGTACGACTAACGGTGGAACAAGCCCGAACCATTGTCGAAACCATGGAGTCGGATATGGGCGAGGAGGAAACATACCAAACAGAATCCTTTGCTGGTCTCATCAAACGAATCAAAGAGAACATCGCTGATGAATTACCATCCGATACCGAAAACGTTCCAGAATTGGATATTCGCCAAGACCCTGAAGAAATCCTCAAGCGCATCCAAGAAGACATCTCTTAGTTCGCTCATGTTTTTATGAGTCAGCGTGTTGAACACTGCATGGAGGAAATGCGGGAACTACTCGACCGGATTTCCGATTCAGGAATCGAAGTGCCCCAAACTGTGCGAGAAGCCATGTGCGGCCTTCATCTTGACCAGTTTACAACGTATGATTTCGATGGTTTTTTTCACGACCGCCCGGTCGTCTTTATGGAAACCGAAAACGGTGGCGTCAAGACCATTTCTGCCCCACACATGATCGTCACATTGCTTCACCATCTTGAACTGAAAGAGGGTCATGAAGTCCTTGTTGTTGGCTCCAAAGGAGGGTACATTGCAGCACTTATCGCAACCATCGTAGGCGAACAAGGACGTGTCATCGTCATCGACCCCTCGGAGGAAATCATTCGCCATACCGCAAATGCGTTGAACGGATGGCCGACGATAGACCTACGACATGTCGAATCGATTGATGTTGCTCCCATTGAACTTCCAGGCGATCTCAGTCGTATCCTCATCACTGGTAGCGTTCTTTCTGTACCGACATGGATGGAAGAGCGAATCGTTGAAGGAGGCTTTGTCATCGCTCCAATCGGAGATCAGCATCATCAAGAATTGATGAAAAATGAACGCCAGTTCGAAACTCTGCATCCCACCTCGCTTGGTCCGGTTTCATTTGGACCAGTCGACATTGTCGAAAGCGAACCGCAACCACTTACTGCTTTGGAAATTGCTGATTTGATTGAAACCTTAATCGAAACGTGTCACGAAATGGACCTTTGCGGTGCCGATGAACTGCAACAACTCGGAACGATTGCAGATGAGTTAAGAGCCATGATGGATTCTGATGAAGGTAATCTAGAGGAATTCATTACCGCAAACATGCAACACTTTGTCCAATTGTGGCCGATGATACAACTCATGTTTGCACCGACGCTGGCTCGCCCTGGTGACATCGATCAAGATGATTCAACAGGCTACCACTTCGACGAATTCACACCATGAGGCTGAACTATGGTTGCAAACATTCAGTCCGCAATTGCCAAATTGAAACACAAGGATGTTCGGCAGCGAAGAAGAGCAGTTCGAATTCTTTTCGATTCCGATGCGTATGAGAGCGTTGAAGCCTTCTCTCCACTCCTTGATGACAAGGATATTTGGTTTCGAAACAAGGCAATTGAAGCGTATCGAAGGTGGGCTCCCAAACATGCACCACATCTTCTCGTCGAACTGGCAAACAGTGACCAACTTGATGCCCAACGTTGCGTTGCAACAGTGCTCGAGTCGATCCATGATACAACAGATGCTGCGAAACTTGCTCGACGACTACTGAACAGCAACGACGATGTTGTTGTTCGACGTGCTGTGCATCAACTCATTTCCAGTGCGGAAGTAACCAAATCCGAATTGGATGGGTTCCAACAGGCAGAAGACCATGTCGTGCGAGCCTATGCGACTGAGGTGAATTCCAACACATCGAATCTACTCGTCTCTCTCCAAGACGATCACCCAGATGTTCGCAGACATGCTGCTGCTTCTCTTCTAGGAATGGAATTGACCGAAGAGGAGAATACTGCGCTTCAAAACGCCATCAACCAAGATGACGCATTGTGGAAGTTGGCCGTCCCGATTGCTTTGCAGAATCGATTGCCAAATTTACTCGATCTCATGAAATCAAAATCCAATTCGCAAAGGAAATTCCTGGTTCAATCGTTGAAAGATGCTGTAGAAGAAGCGGATGATGAACGACTTCGTACGCTCATCGATGGAGATTGCACCTCCATCGTGGCCCGTTGGCTCGTTGGCCGTAACGACACAAAAAGCGATGCATTGCGCACTGAATTATTGTTTGACGAACGGGTTGATAGCATCGATAAATCAAGACTCCTTGAACGGCTGCTGCATCGTCAACAAGAACCTGCAATGCAAGAACTCGCTGAACGATTGATTTCAGAATCGAATGATGAACTTGTCCTGAGTGCAGCACAGAACCTATACACTTCATAGACCAAGGATTCATTATGACACGTTCAAACGTCGTCTTTCGAGTTGATGCGACCGATGCAAGTGACCAACGTTTGGATGTGGAAATTGAAGTTGAGGCCCCATTCACAGCTTCCTCGTTGAAACTCTCGTTTCCACGCTGGGTTCCTGGTTCGTACTTTTTGCGCGAACCCATTCAACACGTCTCACATTTGCAAGCAATCGATGGCGATGGTAAACCACTCAACGTTGTACGGAAAGATGTTGATTCGATTGTCATCAAGGATGTTTCATCCCTCACCAAGGTCTGCATTCGTTACAAATTGCTGTGTGTTGAAAACACAGTTCGATCGAATCATCTCGATGACACACACTTGCACATGATGCCTCCGTTCACGTGGTTCCTGCCAACCTCTGGAATCGATGAAGAACGCATGAATGAAACGCATGTCGTTGAATTCACGCTACCTACCGATTGGAATGTTTCAACTCAACTCACGTTTCAACAGACTTCGCCCCACGGTTCGGGACAACGTCACACGTTTACAGCTGAACACCGAGATGCACTGCTTGATGGTATTGCAGAATGCAATGCAAATGAGATTCATCGATTTACCGT
>DUJC01000180.1:16562-17236 GCA_013330015.1 Candidatus Poseidoniaceae archaeon
ATGCTTGAACGATTTATTCATGACATCAAGAACATCATCGCAGAGCATCATGCGTTGTTTGGCCCACTTGATGAACCGTACCACACCATTCTCCACCTCACCGATGGAGGACGTGGCGGTCTTGAGCACACCAACTCACAAACATCGATGGTTCCCAGAACATCCCTTCAGCCAGGTCATGTAGAAGATTATCGAGACCTTGTCAGTCTGTTCAGCCATGAATACGTCCATCAATGGAACGTGAAGCGACTTCGTCCGAAGCTGTTCTTGGATTATGACTTGCAAAGAGAAATCAATACCGATTTACTTTGGTGGTTCGAAGGAGCTACATCATGGATCGGTGACATCATGTGTCTACGTTCAGGGGCATGGAGTGCCGAGGATTACTTTGCTGATATGAAGCGGAAACTCAAGCGACATCACACGCGTAGCGGATCGTCTTGCCAAGCACTCTGTGAAGCAAGTCATGAAGCGTGGATTCACCTCTATAGAAGCCATGCCTACTCGAGAGAAACTCAAATTTCATATTATCTCGAAGGTGAGTTGACGATGTTCGCTCTCGATGCAGAATTAAGAAAACGATCGAAAGGAGAAAACGGTGTTTGTGACTTAATGAAAACATTGTATGACAAGCACAACATCTACGTTGAAGACCGATCAAAGCGCGGCGTCCA